>CABUOH010000033.1 GCA_902493085.1 uncultured Sutterella sp.
TGATCGACCGAACGGTCTACGGCTACGTCGTCGACTTTCTCGACTTCTACTGGCAGGGCTGGCATTGGCCCGCCTTCAACGTCGCAGACGTCGCCATTTGCGGCGGCGCCTTCTTCCTGATCGTCGACGAACTCAGAAACCCACGCCGCTAGTTCCGGCTTGCATCACGCCTTCAGCCTGCGGGCTCGGATTCCGATGAATCCGGGCCCGTTTGCTTGAGCGGTGCGTCCTTTTCACAAACACGTCGCGTGCAAGATTTTTTCACGACTTTCGCTTCCCGTGAAAACGTCGCGCAAAGTACAATCACACGGCTTGAATATTCTGTTCCGGCCACGCCACTCACGCACACGTCAGAAGCCTCCCATGGAACACTCGCTTCCCCTCATTTCCACACTCGTCATCGCCTTCAGTCTGGCGCTCGTCTTCGGCTTTCTGGCCGAACGCCTCTTCAAGGCGCCGCCGCTCGTGGGCTACCTGCTTGCAGGCATCGCCGCCGGCAAGTACACGCCCGGCGTCTTTGCCGATGCGGCCCTCGCGCACCAGCTCTCCGAAATCGGCGTCATGCTGCTGATGTTCGGCGTCGGTCTTCACTTCTCCGTTCGCGATCTGATGAACGTCAAGGGCATCGCCGTTCCGGGCGCCGTGCTGCAGATGTTCATCGCGACCCTGCTCGGCGGCCTCGTCGCGCACTTCGTCTGGGACTGGCACTGGGGCGATGCGCTCGTGCTCGGCATGTGCCTTTCGTGCGCCTCGACGGTGGTGCTTCTCAAGGCGCTCGAAGTGCGCGGCATTCTGCAGAGCATGGACGGCCAGATCGCCGTCGGCTGGCTGGTCGTCGAGGACGTCGCCACGGTGCTCATTCTCGTGCTCCTGCCGCCGCTCGCCGGCCTTCTCGGCTCCGACGCCGCGCCGGGCATTACCGGCAAGGACATTGCCATTCAGATCGCCCTCACGATCGGCAACGTCATCGCCTTCATCGCCGTGATGATGCTCGTCGGCCGCCGCCTGCTGCCCTGGCTCATGGCCCAGGTGGCCCGCACGGGCTCGCGCGAGCTCTTTACGCTCTTCGTGCTGGCGGCCGCCGTCGGCATCGCCTACGGCGCCTCGGCCATCTTCAACGTGAGCTTCGCGCTCGGCGCCTTCTTCGCCGGCATGGTGATGCGCGAATCGAAGTTCGCACACAGGGCCGCCACCGAATCGCTGCCGCTTCAGGACGCCTTCTCCGTGCTCTTCTTCGTCGGCGTGGGCATGCTCTTTGACTGGCACATCCTCATCGAGGCGCCGCTCTCCGTTCTGACCGTGCTCCTCATCATCATGCTCGGCAAGGGACTTGCGGCCTTCGGCCTCGTCTACATGCTGCGCTATCCGCTTCATACGGCCCTGACGGTCTCGGCCTCCCTTGCGCAGATCGGCGAATTCTCGTTCATTCTCGTCGGTCAGGCCCAGGGGCTCGGTCTTGCGACGGACTACACGGTCAACCTCATCGTGGGCGCCGCCATTCTGTCGATCGCGCTCAACCCGGTCGTCTTCAGCTTCATTCCAGCCATGAGCCGCGAGCTGACCTCGCGCTGGGCCTGGGCGCGCGCCGCGGCGCTGCGCGAAGCACCCTTCGAGCGCGTCTCCAACGAAACGCCCGCCGAAAAGCTTCACAACCAGATCGTCATCACCGGCAAGAGCCGTCTGCTGACGCCGCTCGTCACCGAACTTCACAAGGCCGGCACGGCCGTCGTCGCCATCGTTCAGGATCATGATCTCGCAACCGAACTCGACAAGCTCGACGTCACGGTCATCGTCGGCAATCCCGCCGATCCGCAGTCCATGATCGCCGCGCATCTCAAGAACGCCGGCATGCTGATGATTCTCGACAACTCGACCACTTCGCTTCGCATTGCCGAAGCCGCCCGCGCCGTCAAGGGCGACACGCCCATCACGATCGTGGCGCCCGATCCGGGCATCTGGACCGACGTCCCGGGCATTGACGGCGTGCGCTATGTCTGCAGCTATGAGAGCGCCGCCGAGAAGATCTCCGTCGACGTCAAGACCGCCTTTGCCGAAAACGCCCCGATCGGCACCATCATCAACACGAAGCTGGCCGAAGCGGCCGCCCGTGAAGAGGAACGCGCCGAAGGCGGTTCGGAAAAGCATGCGACCGAAACCGTTACCGACGAACCTGCCGCAAACGAAGCCGCACCGTCCGAGTCCGTGCGCAGCGAGCCTTCGCCCGTTGCCGAAGCGGTCACCGAACGTGCCGAGGAAGCTGCGGCAGTCGCCTCCGCCGAGGCCGCTTCGTCCGACGCTCAGCAGGCGGAACAGCCCGAGCAGGCACGAAAAGAGGACGCCGCGGATGCCGAGCGTCCGGGCATCTTCAGCTTCTGGCGGAAAAAGTAGCCGAAAACGTCCCGACAACTGCAGCGCCGAAAGGCCGAACAGCTGAACGCCCAAACTGAACACCCGAACTGAACACCCGAACTGATTGCGGCTCACACCATCCGCTACAATGAACGGAACCGGGCTTCATCATCGGCCTCCGCTCCCGTCTGAGGACAGGGGCGGAGGGATCGATCCTGACGGCCTTTATCCTCGGCCGGATATCGCCGCGGCCCTTTGATGTTCGGGCCTTGCCCCGAACGAGGCTTTCAGACGGCGTCTCTTTCAATAAAAGCAAACCCAACCACGAAAGGAGGATGGCGCTCCCTTCCCTGTCTGAAGAGAGAGAGGTTTCGCGCCGAATTTCCATGACGACACTGCGAAGCGTCACGCTGGCCGTGACGGGCGGAATTGCCGCCTACAAGTGCTGCGAACTCGTGCGCGGCCTCAAGAAGGCCGGCATAGACGTGCATGTCGCCATGACGGCGCATGCCACCGCCTTCGTCGGCCCCGTTACCTTTGAAGCGCTGACGGGACATCCGGTTGCCCTTACCGAATGGGCGCCCGGCCCTCAGGGCTCGATGCCCCACATCGAACTCAACCGCGCGTGCGACCTCCTCATCGTGATGCCCGCCACGGCGAACATCATTGCCAAGGCCGCACACGGCATTGCCGACGATCTCGTCTCCACCCTGATTGCCGCCAGGCGCCAGCCCGTTCTGTTCGTGCCCGCCATGAACCGCTTCATGTGGGAGAATCCGGCGAACCTTCGCAATGTCGAGCGGCTGCGCCAAGACGGCGCGCACTTCGCCGGCCCTGCCTGCGGCCTTCAGGCGTGCGGCGACGTCGGCGCGGGCCGTATGGCTGAGCCCGCCGAAGTGCTGGATCTGCTCTCCGGACTCCTCAATCCGAAGTCCCTTGAGGGACGGCGCGTGCTTGTCACGGCCGGTCCCACCTTCGAGCCGATCGACGACGTGCGGGGCATCACCAACCGCAGCTCCGGACTTCAGGGCTTTGAGGTTGCGCGCGCCGCCCGGGATGCGGGTGCACAGGTGACGCTCGTCTGCGGGCCCGTTCATCTCCCGACGCCCTTCGGCGTGACGCACATCGACGTGACGACGGCCTCTGAAATGCTCGCCGCCGTTGAGGAGGCGCTCGCCCCGGCAGGCGCGGACGTCTTCATCGGCGTAGCCGCGGTGGCCGACTGGCGCGTCGTCAACGCCGTGAACGGCAAGATGAAGAAGGCGACCGGACGGCTTCCCGAACTTTGTCTTGAAGAAAATCCGGACATTCTCAAAACCGTCGGGGAGCGCGGCGACGTCAGGCTCAAGGTCGGCTTTGCCGCCGAGGCCGAAAACCTCGAGGCCTACGCGCGAAGCAAGTGCGCGGCCAAGCATGCGGACATGATCGTCGGCAATCTGGCGCGAAGCGCCATCGGCAGTCCTGACAACAGCGTCCTCTTCGTGACGCCCGACAGCACCCAACCCTACGGTCCCGCCTCCAAGCGGGACGTCGCCCGTGAAATCGTGAGCCGCATCGCCCTCATGCTCAATTCTCAAACCTCATCCATCAAGCATCATGCAGATTGACGTCAAAATTCTCGACGACCGCATGCGCGAACGCATGCCCGCCTACGCCACCCCGGGAAGCGCCGGTCTTGACCTTCGCGCGCTTCTTGAAGAGCCGATCGTCATCAATCCGGGCGAAACCGTGCTGGTTCGAACCGGCCTTGCCATTCACATCGGCGATCCGGGCTATGCGGCTTTGATCCTGCCCCGTTCGGGCCTGGGTCACAAAAAGGGCATCGTGCTCGGCAATCTGGTCGGCCTCATCGACAGCGACTACCAGGGCGAACTGATGATCTCGACCTGGAACCGCGGCCAGACGCCCTTCACGCTCGAGCCCTTCGAGCGTTTGGCCCAGCTCATGATCGTACCGGTCATGCAGGCCGACTTCCGCGTCGTTGAGGACTTCAACGAGAGCGAACGCGGCGCCGGCGGCTTCGGTTCGACCGGACGAAAGTAAGCCTCAAAACACAAGCGCCTTCCCGAGGGAAGGCGCTTGTGCATTCTGTTGTGCATTCTGATCAGCGAATGCGCCCGATCGTTCTATTCGTTTTCTTCGTATTCGTCGTACTCGTCGTCCCCGAAGAGAATGTCGTCGAGCGCCTGATGCTTTTCGAGTGAAAGGCCGTTCTTCTGATCGAGCCCCAAGGCATTGTCGGCATCAAGCACGAATGCCGGGCGGCGCTCGGACGAAAACGTCACCGAGATGCGGACGCCCGCGGCGTCCTCATAGCCCGGGATGTCGTTGGCAAGCCGCCCCTCGCCCGTCAGGCGATCGGCCGCCGGCGACTGAAACGCCTCGAGATAGGCGTCATGAAGACAGCGGTCGACCTCGACCCAGCAGCCCCAGGTGAAGCTTGCGCCGGCTTCGTAGGCAAGCGGCACTTCGATCACGCCGAAGAGATAGGTGCGTCCGTCCATTCGGGCGAAGTCATCGGTATGGACGGCACCGCGGCGATAGCGTTCGAGCGAATCCAACATCCAGATCTCATCGGGCAGCTTCATCTGAATGTCGCGGCAGAGTTCATTGATTTCAGTCATCAGGCTTCTCCTTCAGAACGGTCTTGGGTCAAATCGGACGCCTTTTCGTCGCGGCCCTCAAGAGGGACGACGTCAAACACCACCTGATCGCCTCCGGCATCAGGCCGGATGTCGAAGATCACCCGGCCGCCCCCGACGAGACGCCCGAAGAGCAGTTCCTCGGCAAGCGGACGGCGAACCTTGTCGGCAATCAGGCGGCGCATCGGGCGGGCCCCCATGTGGGGATCATATCCATGTTCGGCCAGCCAGGCGCGGAAGCCCTCGGCGTAGACCGGCTCGACCCCTCGGGCCTTGAGCTGATCCGTCAGCTCGGCCAGGAACTTGTCCACCACGGATGCGATGGACACGGTCGAGAGCGGCGCAAAGCGCACAACCGCGTCAAGTCGATTGCGAAATTCCGGCGTAAAGGCCTTCCTGATGGCTGCGCCGTCGTCTCCCGTGCGCTCCGCGCCGAACCCGATGGCGCTGCGCTCCATCTCTCGAGCGCCCACGTTGCTGGTCATGATGAGCACCACGTTGCGGAAATCCGCCTCGCGCCCGGACGCATCGGTGAGCTTGCCGTGATCCATGACCTGCAGCATCAAGTTGAAGAGCGACGGATGCGCCTTTTCCATTTCATCGAGCAGCACGACGCTGTAGGGGTGCTTCGTCACCTGTTCGGTGAGAAGCCCGCCTTCGCCGTGTCCCACATACCCCGGCGGCGAGCCGATGAGCCGCGACACGCTGTGCCGCTCCATATATTCGGACATGTCAAAGCGCAGAAGCTGCACGCCGAGCGCCTTGGCCAGCTGGCGCGCCACCTCGGTCTTGCCCACGCCCGTTGGGCCCGTGAAGAGGAAGGAGCCCACGGGGCGCTCCGGATTGCCCAGTCCCGATCGGGAAACGCGGATGGCGGACACGATTCGGTCTATCGCCTCGTCCTGACCGAACACGGCGCTGCGAATGACCTTGTCGAGCGCGGCGAGTTCGCCGTGCTCGCTCTCTGAAATTTGCTCGGCCGGAATGCGCGCCATGCGGGCAACGAGTTCGGGCAGCTTCTGCGCTCCGACCTCAAGAGGCGTCTCGTCGCCCGGCTCCCTGTTCATGCGCGCGGCGCCGCCGAGTTCGTCCACCAGATCAAGCGCCTTGTCGGGGAAGGGCCTGTCGGTAATCCAGCGATCGGCAAGCGCGACGGCCTTCTGCGCAACATCAGGCGCGAAGCGCACGCCGTGGAACTGCTCGAACTTGGGCAGCACGCCCGTCACGATGCGCAGAGCCTCGTCCCGGGAAACGGGCACGAGCTCCACCGTCTGCAGGCGCCGCGTGAGGAGGTCGTCCTTGCTGAAGGTCTGGCGCCAGGCGCGGAAGGTGGACGTTGTGATCAGGCGAAGCGAATCGTCGCCCGCCAGATGGCCGAGTGCGTTGTACTCCTCCTGGGCGCCGTCTCCGCCGCCGTTGATCAGCATGTGAAGATTGTCGATGAAGAGCACGGCACCGGGCACCTTCTTGATGACCGAGACGATCTCGGAGAGCTTTTCGGCAAAGGCGCCCTTGTAGCGGCTCGAGAGCGAAGAAGCGTTGAGCGCAAAGAGGCGAAGCCCCCTGAGTGCGGGCGGCACGCGCCCCTCGTGAATGCGAAGTGCAAGGCCTTCGACGAGCGCCGTCTTGCCCGCTCCCGTCTCACCCAGAATGAGCGGCTTGTTCTTGCGGCGACAGCAGAGGATTTCACAGATGCGCATCACTTCGGCATCGCGTCCGATGAGAGGATCGAGCTCCCCATCCGCGGCCGCTCTGCTCAAATCGCGCGTGCATCCCTGCAGATACTTCTCCTCGCGGCTGAGCCCCTTGGGACCGGCCTTTCCGGCTTCTTCGCCGGACGCGCCTTCCTCGACCGATTCATCGACCTCGCGGCCCGCAATGTGGTCGGAGATGCGGCGAAGGATTTCATGAAGCGCCTTTTGCGCATCGCCGTCATCGCCAAGCTTGATGCGCACGATCTCCGCGCCGCTGCCGTCCCCCAATACGTCGTCGAGCCCGTCGGAGCTGGGTGCCTCGGAGCGATTTTCGTCATCGGACTTGTCTTCGGGCGCCGGTTCCTCATCGTCGGCGCCGAACAGAAAGTCGTCAAGAAAATCCGCCATGAAGTCGGTCGTGGCGGGCGGCGTCTGCGTGTAGACGCCTTGAGCGCCGTGAAGCACCGCATCCCGCCTGCGAAGTTCGGCCAGCGTCACGCCGGCCTCGTCCCAAGTGTTGGAAATGACGGACCCCGGCTGCATCACCGTCTTGATGGCCACCAGAATGTCGTAAACGTCGATCACATGGTCGGCACGGCCGGAGCTGAGCACGTGAATGCCGGCATTGGCGAGCCAGGAGAGAACGCCGGGATCCTCGACGGCGTCGAACACGGGCAACTCTGAGAGCGACATCGCCTCGCATGCCTCCACTTTTCGACAGACGTCGGCGGCCTTCGAGAGCCAGGCCCGATTGCGCGCTTCAAATTGCTCCACATCGAAGCCCGCGAGCGAAATCGCATCCAGCGTCGCCTGATGTCGGCTTAAGAAGGCAAGAAAAAGAAGTGGAACCCAGTCGTCTCTGGCTTCCTGTGCGCAGAAGAGCGTGGATCTGACGATCTCCTCCACGGCATCCTGAAAACGATATTCCGTCATATGCTGATCCGAATGATTAGAGAGCGGGGCCGCCGTCGGCGGGCACTGCGACACAGGTAAAGGGATAGCCGTCCCGGCGTGCCCTGTTCATGCATTCCGCCGTCAGGCGAAGCGCCTTGGCGCGAGGATAGAGACCCGCAACGCCGCGGCCCTGCTGATGAACGCTTTTCGTCACCGCAAGCGCATCGCTGGGCGTACGCTCAAAAATGCGGATGAGCACGTCGATCACCCAGTCAAAGGGCGTGTAGTCGTCGTTGAGGAGAACCACCATCCAGCGGTCGGGCGACCTTTCCTCGCCCCTCGCCTTTTCCGCGGCCGTGCCGCAGGAAGAATCCACAGTCATAACTGCCTTTCCAAACATCAGGTTGCACGGCCGCCCGAAGCGGCCGCTTTTGATGGAGACATTACCACACCTCGCCCGCGCCCCCGCCCCATGCCTCGCCCCTCGTCCCAAAGCAGTCAAAAAAGGGCACCCTCCCAAGAAGGTGCCCTTTCAAGCGTCAGGTCAATGACTGCCCTTAGGCGGCGTAGTTCTGCTGAGCGAACTCCCAGTTCACGAGGCTGTCAAAGAACGCATCGATGAACTTCGGTCGCGCATTGCGGTAGTCGACGTAGTAGGCGTGCTCCCAGACGTCAAGCGCGAGAAGCGGCTTCTGATCGCCCGTGAGCGGCGTGGCTGCGTTGCTCGTATTGACGATGGCGAGCGTGCCGTCGGCATTCTTCACAAGCCACGTCCAGCCGGAGCCGAAGTTGCCCGCGGCGGAAGCCGTGAAGGCTTTGCGGAAGGCGTCGTAGGAGCCCCAGGCGGCGTTGATCGCCTCGAGAAGCGCGCCTTCGGGCTGACCGCCGCCCTGCGGCTTGAGGCCCTGCCAGAAGAAGGTGTGGTTGAAGACCTGAGCCGCATTGTTGAAGACGCCGCCCGTGGAGGTGCGGATGATTTCTTCAAGGGACTTGCCTTCGAAGTCCGTGCCGGCGATCAGGCCGTTCAGATTGTTGACGTAGGTCTGATGATGCTTGCCCCAGTGGAATTCCAGGGTTTCACGACTCATGGCGGGCTCGAGGGCGTCG
>CABUOH010000034.1 GCA_902493085.1 uncultured Sutterella sp.
ACTCGTTGGCTTCCGCGCCGGAGTTGGAAAGAAAGACGCGCTCGAAGTGCGTGCGAAGCGCGAGACGCCCGGCGAGCATGGCGGTCTTTTCGTTGTAAAAGAGGTTGGACGTGTGGGCAAGGGAGCCGGCTTGTTCGGTGACCGCCTTAACCCAGTCGGGGTTCGCGTAGCCGAGGCTCATGACGCCGATGCCGCTTCCGAAGTCGATGTAGTCGCGTCCCTGGTCGTCCCAGAGGCGGGCTCCGCGGCCGCGCTCGAAGACGACGGGCGCACGGCCGTAGGTGTTGGCGTGGTAGAGGCTGTCGATGGTCTTGATGTCCTTCATTTGTTGTTCCTAGCGAGTGTTCGGTTCGTGATGCGGCCGCTCAGGCGGACGCAGCAGTGCGCGGCCCCGTCTTGACGAGGGTGCCGATGCCGCCCTTGGTGAGCATTTCGACGAGAATGCTGTGGGGGAGCGTGCCGTTGATCATGGCGACGCGCTCAACGCCGGATTCGATGGCGTGAAGCGCACAGTCGATCTTCGGGATCATGCCGCCCGTGATGACGCCCTGCGCCTTGAGGGGTTCGATGTCCTCCGTCGTCAGGACGGAGATGAGCGAATCGGCAGCAGGCCGTTGATGTCGGTCATCAGCACGAGGCGGCGGGCGCCCAGCGCACCGGCGATTGCGGCTGCGGCCGTGTCGGCGTTGACGTTGTAGCTGCGGCCTTCGCCGTCGCCGGCCACGGATGCGATGACGGGAATGCAGCCCTTTTCGAGGAGCGTTTCGACGATGGAGACGTCGACCCCCGTGATGTGCCCGACCAGTCCGAGATCCTCGGCTTCGGGCCGTGCGGTGATGAGGTTGGCGTCAAGGCCGCAGAGGCCGACGGCCCTTGCGCCTTCGGTGCAGAGAAGCTTGACGAGATCCTTGTTGGTTTCGCCCGCAAGCACGCGCTGCACGACGCGCATCGTCTCGTGGTCGGTCACGCGCAGGCCCCGGACGAATTTGGATTCGATGCCCAGGTCCGCGAGCGACTTGTTGATGGAGGGGCCGCCGCCGTGCACGAGCACGATGCGGATGCCGATCATCGAGAGGAGCACAAGGTCGTGCATCACCTGCTGCTGGAGTTCGGGGTTCTTCATGGCGTTGCCGCCGTATTTCACCACCACGGTGTGTCCGCGGTAGAGCTTGACGTACTTGAGCGAGTCGCTCAGAAGCTTCGCGATGTCGAAGTCCGTGAGTTCGTGCATGATGCGTTCCTCAGCTGCGGTAGTCGCCGTTGATGCGCACGTATTCATAGGAAAGGTCGCACCCCCAGGCCGTTGCGTCGGCGCTGCCGTCGTGGAGCGTCACCAGGATGGAGACCTCCTTTTCGAGGAGCACCTTCTTGGCGAGCTCCTCGGAAAAGTCGAGCGCGCGCCCGGCCCGGCAAACGTCGACGATGCCGGCGGCGGAGGCAAACGACACGTCGGTCGCCTCAGGGTTGAACGGCGCGCCGCTGTAGCCGAGCGCGCAGAGCACGCGCCCCCAGTTGGCGTCAGCGCCGAACATGGCGGTCTTCACGAGGCTCGAGGCGATCACGCTCTTGGCGAGCACGCGGGCGGCCGTTTCGTCTGCCGCACCCGTCACCGTGCAGGTGAGGAGCTTGGTCGCGCCTTCGCCGTCGCGCGCAATGGCGCGGCTCAGGTGCGAGGTGACTTGGTGGAGCGCTGCGGCGAACGCATCAAAGTCGTCGCCTTCATCCGTGATCTCGGGGTTGCCGGCGAGTCCGTTGGCCATCACGCTCAGCATGTCGTTCGTGGAGGTGTCGCCGTCGACGCTGATCATGTTGAAGGTCTTTTGCACGTCGGCGCTCACGGCCTTCTGCAGCATGGCGGGCGAGATGGCGGCGTCGGTCGTGATGAAAACGAGCATCGTGGCCATGTTGGGATGGATCATGCCCGAGCCCTTGGCGATGCCGCCGACCGTGACGGTCCGGCCGCCGATCTCGACCGTGACCGCACAATGCTTGGGCGCGAGGTCGGTCGTCATGATGGCGGCCGCGCAGTCGTCGCCGCCTTCGCTCGAGAGCGCGTCGACGAGAGGCTTCATGCCGGCGGCGATGGGTTCGATCGGTAGCGGCTGTCCGATGACGCCCGTCGAGGCGATGATGACGTCGTCGGCGCTCAGGCCGGACGCTTCGGCGAGAAGTTCGCACATCTTCACGGCGACGGCTTCGCCGTTGGGGGCGCAGGTGTTGGCGTTGCCGGAATTGCAGAGCATCGCCTGCGCGCGCCCGTCGGCAAGATGAGCCTTCGTCACGGCGATGGGCGCGCCCTTGACGGCATTGAGCGTGTAGACGGCGGCAGCGGCGGCGGGCACGTCGGAGACGATGAGGGCCAGATCCTTCTTCGTCTTGTTGCGGCGAAGACCGCAGTGAATGCCCGAGGCGCGAAAGCCCTTGGGCGAGCAGACGGTGCCGTCGGGGAGGAGGGTCGTGGCGAGGTTCTTATCGGTCATGGTTTTGTTCTTGGTTTGGGTGCGTAGGGCGTCGATGGGTGTCGACGGGTTGTTTGAGGTTTCTGAAGGACAGAGTCATGAAAGACAGAGTCATGAAAGACAGAGTCCGCGGGCCGGGTTCGAGCCGGTCATGAGGTTGAGGCATTCGAGTGCTGCGCCCGACGATCCTTTGCCCAGGTTGTCGTAGAGCGCGGTGAGAAGAACGCGCTCAGGACCGCCCGAGACCGCGATCCTCATGCCGTCGTGTCCCGCCATGAGGTCTGCGCGCAGGGCGCCTTCGTCGAGAAGGGATTCAAATGCCACGGGCCGAACGACGGGGGAGCCCGCATAGTGCATCCGCCAGGCGCCCTCGATGGCTTCCTTCGTCGTGCCCAGAAGCGTCAGGTCGAGCGGAACCGTCACGAGCATGCCGCAGCGAAAGCTCCCGACGATCGGCTGAAAGACCGGTGCGCGGACAAGCCCCGCGGCGGCCGTCATTTCCGGCAGGTGCTTGTGCGTCTGGGCATGGGCGTAGGGCAGCGGAAGGGCGAGCTTGTCGAAGGCCGTGCGCTCCGGCGTCTCGTAGGTCTCGATCATCTTGCGACCGCCGCCCGAATAGCCCGTCAGGGACGTGGCCGAGAGAAAGGCGTCGGCGGGAATGAGGCCTGCGGCGACAAGCGGTGCTACGAGCAGAATGAAGCCCGAGGCGTGGCAGCCGGGCACCGAGACGCGGGTGGCGCGTTCGATTTCGGATGCGCGTCCCTGCACGAGTTCGGGCATGCCGTAAACCCAGCCGGCGGCGGTTCTGTGGGCGCTCGAGGCGTCAAGGACGCGCGTGCCGGTCTGGTCGGCGAGCTTGACGGCTTCGCGTGCGGCATCGTCGGGCAGGCACAGCACCGTTACGTCGGCCGCCTTCATCGCCTCAAGGCGTGCCTCGGCCGAGCGACGTTCCGAGGCCGGGAGGGAAATGAGCTTGAGGTCGTCGCGCGAAGCGATGCGCTCGCGAAGCCTGAGGCCCGTCGTGCCGCTTTCGCCGTCGATGAAGAGCGTGGTCATGGGGAGTTGTCCTTCTTGTTTTGGATGTCAATGTCAGGAGCCGCAGAGGAGGCTTGCGGCCGTGCGTTTTGCAATCCTAATGAGTTGGAGGGCGGATTTCGTGTTTTCAAACGGACTAATCGGCCCTTTCTTGCGTGATGCGAAAGGGCCTCCTCCAAAGACCTTAGTTTTGCCCTTTTTGCTTGAACAAGAGGGCTTTCAACGGTTTGACATTTGTCGGCAAATGCGTCGGTTCTGCCGCCATGAGAGAGGATGCTTCTCGACAAAATGGAAGGCGCGGCATCGAAGGCGAAACCTGATGCGGCATGCTTGGATGATGATTTTTCCAACGAAAAAAGGCCTGACCGGCGGTGCGGATCAGGCCTTGGGTGGCGCACGAGAGGGCTCATGCGCCGCTGTGGTGCTCGGGTTAGAGGAAGGTCTTGAGGGCTTCGGCGACGGACTTGATGCCCGCCACGATCTTTTCGGACGGCACCGTCACGAAGGAGAGACGGCAGTGGTTGGCTTCCGGGTTGTCGGTGTAGAAGGCCACGCCGGGCACGAAGCCGACGGGAACGTCGGAGGCGAGGACCTTCTTCATCAGGTCGGCCGAGTCGACGTGCTTCGGAAGGTTGAGCCAGATGAACATGCCGCCCGTGGGCTTCGTCCAGCTCACTTCGGGATGCTTGGGCATGAATTCCTCGAGGCTGTCGAGCATGACCTTGGCCTTTTCGGCATAGAGGCGGCGAACGGCCGGCAGATGTTCGCTGAAGAGGTCCTGGTCGAGCACGCGGGCCGTGATGAGCTGCGTGTAGGTGCTCGTGTGCAGGTCCATGGAGGTCTTCATCTGCTTGAGGGCGTCGAGGACGTGCTTCGGGCCGCAGATGTAGCCGAGGCGGAAGCCCGGGGCGAGCACCTTGGACATCGTGCCCAGGCGCAGCGTGCGCTCGGGGGCGAAGGCGCGAAGCGAAACCGGCGGACGTTCGGCATAGTAGAGCTCGCCGTAGGGATTGTCCTCAATGAGCCAGAAGTCGTACTGACGGGCCTTTTCGGCGAGCTTGCGGCGGCGCTCTTCGCTGATCGTGCGGCCGGTCGGGTTCTGGTAGGTGGGCATCACGTAGGCGAACTTGGCGCCGGCGACGCGGTCGTCGATCAGATCGGGGTTGAGCCCTTCGTCGTCGGTCGGCAGGCTGACGAAGTTCGGCCTGCAGAGTTCGAATGCATAGAGGGCGCCCATGTAGGTCGGCGTTTCGACGAGCACCTTGTCGCCTTCGTCGGTGAAGGCGCGCGCAACCATGTCAAGCGCCTGCTGGGAGCCGGAGACGATCATGACTTCGTCGGGCGTCGTAGGCACGCCGTGCTCGGTCTCGATCTTGGCGATGGCTTCAAGCAGTTCGGGCATGCCGCCCACGGCGGAGTACTGCAGGGCCACCTGCGGGCACGTCTCCATCACCCAGTCGGCCGCATCCTTGATCGCCTGAACGGGGAAGCCTTCGGGAGAAGGCAGGCCGCCCGCGAAGCTGATCACTTCGGGACGGGCGGCGAGGGCGAGGATCTCGCCGATCACCGAGCCTTCTTTGGGCTTGCCGATCCGGCTGTAGGAGGGCGTCGGGGTTTGGTGGCATGTGCAGCACTGAGTCATGGTTGTTGTCCTCTTGTCTGTGTCTTTAATATGTTCTGTGTGTCTTCAATCATCCAACGGGGCGGCCGTCCGAGGGCCTGTCGCCTTCATGTGATTGTAGGCGGACGAAAAACGCCCGGACATCATCCGGGCGTTTATTGAAACGAATATTTCAACCTCTCTGCGTCTATGTCATGCCGCCTAGGGAAAAGACGCTAGGGCGAAGTACATAGGCGGAAGGCCTGATTCGTGCTGAAGGTCAGGCTGACTTGGAGGGCGAGCCGAAGTCGGCGAGGCGCTTCTTCTTTTCGGGCGCGTTGCACCATTGGGCGACGGGGCAGCGCTCGCATTCGGGCGAGCGGGCCTTGCAGCAGTAGCGGCCGTGCAGGAGAAGCCAGTGGTGCGCCTCATGCTTGTAGGCGGCGGGAATGATCTTTTCGAGCTTCGTCTCGATTTCGTCGGGCGTCTTGCCCTTGGCGAGTCCGGTGCGGTTTGCCACGCGGAAGATGTGCGTGTCGACCGGGATCGTCGGATGTCCGAAGGCGACGTTGAGCACGACGTTGGCGGTCTTGCGGCCTACGCCGGGCAAAGCGACGAGCTTCTCAAAGTCCTCGGGCACCTCGCCCGCGTACTCGTCGCGCAGAATTTCGGAGAGCCTCACGACGTTCTTGGCCTTGTTTCGGTAAAGGCCGATCGTCTGAATGTAGGGCGTGAGGCCTTCGACGCCGAGCGCCGCGATTTGCCCGGCCGTGTTTGCAACGGGGAAGAGCTTGGCGGTTGCGAGGTTGACGCCCTTGTCGGTCGCCTGAGCGGAAAGGACGACGGCGACGAGAAGCTCGAAGGGCGTCGTCCAGTTGAGTTCGCTTTTGGGGTTGGGATGAGCGGCGGCGAGCGCCTCCATGAAGGCTGCCCGGTCTGCGGCTTTGATCATGAGTTGCGTCCTCCGTTTTGACTGCCGGCATTGGCCATGCGCGCTCGGGCCATGATGCCTGCGATGAGCGCCGAGGGGCCGCCGGCCTTGGGATCCGCGGGCTTGCGCAGTGCGTCAAGTCTAGCTCGGTCCTCCGCCTCAAGGCGCTCGCGGCGCGCCTTGGCGGCCCGGTGGCGGGTGCGGGCCCTTCGGGCGTCTTCGGTTGTCCAGTCCCGGCCGTTTTCAATCATGTCGATCGCATCCATCGGGCAGGCTGGCAGACAGAGCGCGCAGCCCGTGCAGTGCTCTTCAAGAATGCCGTGCAGGTGCTTGGGCGACCCTGCGATGGCGTCGGTCGGGCAGACGCGCACGCACCAGGCGCAGCCGATGCAGTCTCGGGCGCGGATGCGCGCGACGGCAAAGGGTGCTTCATGGCCGTACTCGGGGTCGAGAGGCACGATGGGACGGCCCGTTGCGGCCGCAAGGCGGGCGATGCCCTGCGCGCCGCCGGGGGCGCAGCGGTTGATGGCCGCGCCTTCCTCCAGGATGGCGCGGGCGTAGGCGAGACACCCGTCGCAGCCGCACTGGCGGCACTGCGTCTGCGGGAGCAGGTCGTCGATTTCCTCAAGCGTGGTCATGGGAAGCGTTGGTTACCAAAGGGATTCGACAAGGAGCTGGCCGGGCTTGCCGAGGCGGGGCGAGACGATGCCTCGGGCCTTCATCAGGGCGCGGGTCTCCCGGATGAAGTCGGGGTTGCCGCAAAGGAGAAGACGCGAGGATTCGGGCGTCAGCAGGCAGCCGGCCTTGGCTTCAAGGGCGCCCGACTCGATGAGTGCGGGAATGCGTCCCGAGAGTTCGCCTTCTTCGCGCGAGGCGGCGGCAAGAATCGTGAGCGGCACCTTCGTCTGGGCTTGGGCCCAGGCAGCCAGTTGCTCGACCTCTTCCCGCGTGCGGGCGCCGATGACGAGCACGCGCTTTTTCCACGGGGCGAGCGTCTTCTCGTCGCCCGTCATCGCGAGGAAGGGCGCAAGGCCCAGACCTCATCGCCCCCGGGAATGCGTTCGGGGAGAAGATTGCCCTGCGCCTCGCCGTCGAGCAGAACTTCGTCGCCCGGATTGAGTGCCGTGAGGCGCGGCGAGAGCGCGCCGCCCTCGACCGCCGTTACAAGAAAGCGCAGGCCCGGGGCTTCCGGCGATCCCGCGATCGAGTAGGCGCGAAAGACGGGTTCTGCGCCTTCGACTGGAAGACCGATGCGGGCGAACTGGCCCGCCTTGAAGGTCCAGTCCGCAGGACGGGTGAAAAGAAGATCGAAGACGGCGGGCGCGACTTCGCGCCGGCTCGTGAGCGTCAAGGTCTGCATGGCGGTCAACCTCCGGGAGTTGGATGATGAAAAAAATGGCGGTCTCCCGCAAGAGCCGCCATCGTCGGTGCTCCTCAGCGCTTGAGGAACTTCAGCTTGCCCTTGACGCCGTGATACTGGTCGGCATCGTCGGGATAGGGCTTGCGGCGCGTGATGGAGGGCCATTCACGGGCGAGCTCGGCGTTGAGCGCAATGAATTCCTGCTGATCCTCAGGGACGTCCTCTTCGGCGAAGATGGCGGCTTCCGGGCATTCGGGGATGCACACGGCGCAGTCGATGCATTCGTCGGGGTCGATCACGAGGAAGTTCGGGCCTTCGCGGAAGCAGTCGACTGGGCAAACGTCGACGCAGTCGGTGCGCTTGCAGCCGATGCAGGCGTCGCAGACAACATGAGGCATTGAAGGAATCTCCTTAGGGATTTGAGGGTACGAAAGAGAAGTATGGGATTGTAGTCCTTTTGCAACCCGCCGACCATGTCCGAAAGACGGAATTTGGCATTAGTCGGGCGGGAATGCCAAGAGCGAAACCTGAAGCGAAACCCGAAGCGAAACCCGAACGTGAATCCCGAGCGTGAAACCCGGCCACAACGGGCAACTCCGAGTATCCTTTGCATGAGGACAAAGAAAAGGAATCCAACGCATACAACCATGCCGCCCCATTTTCCCGATTCACCATCAGGCACTTCGGACTCTCCGCAGGCGCTCACGCTCGTTCGCGACGTCTCGCGCAGGATCGTGCACGTGGACATGGACGCCTTCTACGCGTCGGTCGAGCAGCGGGACCGTCCCGAACTGCGCGGTCGTCCGATTGCGGTCGGGCACGCCCAGGGGCGGGGCGTCGTCGCGACGGCGAGCTACGAGGCGAGGCGCTTCGGCGTGCGAAGCGCCATGCCGAGCGCAAGAGCGCGGGAGCTCTGTCCGGAGCTGATCTTCGTCGAAGGCCGCATGAGCCACTACAAGGCGGTCTCGCGCCAGATTCACGAGATCTTCAGGCGCCATACCGATCTGATCGAGCCCATCAGCCTTGACGAGGCGTTTCTCGACGTGACCGTCAACAAGCAGGGATTCGCGCTCGGCGTCGAGGTTGCCGTCGCCATCAAGCGTGCGATCCGCGAGGAGCTCGGTCTTGTGGCAAGCGCGGGCGTCTCCTACAACAAGTTTCTCGCCAAGGTCG
>CABUOH010000035.1 GCA_902493085.1 uncultured Sutterella sp.
GTCAGGCTCACCATTACAAAAACCCCGGTTTCCAAAAGAAGCCGGGGTTTTTGCTATGTACTTAAGGTTTTGTTTTTCCTTTGTATTCTATGAATATCCACAGGTGTGATCTTGTGGACAAGTTATTCACAACCCCATCTTCAACTTCTCCCCGTTCATGCTGAATTTCGATGTCCTAGACGCAAGGGATTGTATAGTAAATGGAAAACGTAATTATCCACAGTCTGTCGATTCTTTCGAAAAGTTTTCCACAATTGTTGTCGTGTCTGCGGAATTCAGCGAACCGTTGTAAGTTGTTGATATTTAAAAGGGAAATTCCGAAAAGCCCTTGGGAGATGCTCCAGTTTTCCACAGATGTGAAGCCTAATGTGGAAAACTCACTGTCGAGCGTATGCGACCGTCAGTGCCTGGTTCGGTGTTCGGTTGAATGACTGCAATTCGTCTAAAATCAATATTTTGGCTCAGTTTGCTTGTCGCCTGCGGCAACGTTCTTTATCGGCCTTCTCTACATTTGCGCGGAATCTCAGCCCCATGATCTTCAAGCGTTCCATGGTTTCGGAACTGGCTAACAGTGCCGGCGGTGTCTTTACCGTTTTGTTCACCATCGTTCTGGCAGTTGGTATGGTCCGCATTCTCAGCCTTGCTGCTGGCGGCCGCATCGACAACGGGACGGTGTTGGAGATGGTGCTCTACAACGCTCTGACGAATCTCCCCCCGCTTTTGACGCTTTCCCTCTTCATCGCCGTTCTGATGACGATGATGCGCTGGTGGCAGGACAATGAGATGGTCGTGTGGTTCTCCTCAGGCGGCCGTTCTCTATTCTCGTGGGTGCCTCCCGTCCTGCGCTTCGCGCTTCCCTTTGTCGTGGCCGTCGGCGTGCTTTCCATCGTTATTTCTCCTTGGGCGCGTTCTCAAACTGAAATAACGCGAAATGAGTTTGCGCAGCGCGACGAAGTGAATCGCCTTGCCCCTGGTCGCTTCATCGAGACCATGGGGGGAAAGCGCGTTTTCTTCATTGAGTCTCAAGGTTCATCACCCAACGAAGTGGGCCGCATTTTCATGGCCGAACGGACCGGCAAGGGCGAGTCTACTGTGACAGCCGATCGCGGCACTGTGGAGATCAATGCGGAAGGCGACCGCTACATCGTGCTTCACAACGGTCGACGCTATGAGACGGCCCAGAATTCCCCGGCGACCCGCGTTGTCGAATTTGATGAATACGCCGTTCGACTCGACATCAAGATTGACAAGAGTTTGGAGTCCAGCAAGGTTTCGGCTCAGCCGATGACGGTGCTCTTTGCCGGCATGACGCCGGACCAGCAGGCTCAGATTTTCTGGCGTTTTTCTTGGCCTATAGCAGCATTTCTGCTCGCCCTTTTTGCCATTCCGCTCTCAGCGTCGAATCCTCGAGCCGGCCGCAGTCTCAACATCCTCATTGCCGCGCTCGTCTTCATTCTTTATCTCAACGCCATTTCCGTCATGCAGAGCTGGATCGAGCAAGGCAAATTCGGCTATTTCCCCGCACTTTTTCTGCTGCATGGTTTGGTGGCCATGCTCTGCGGGATATTCTTTGTACGCCGCGTCTACATGATGAGGTGGCTGCCCGTCTGGTGCAGTCCTTGGTATTGGCGCCGTCGCTTGATTTCGTCGAAGGAGCAATAAGATGCGCGTCATTACCCGCCAATTGTCCAAGGAAATTCTCCTCTCTTCGGGATTCGTTTTGATCGCGCTCGTTGCGCTCTTTGCCTTCTTTGATCTGGTAGGGCAGCTCGACGACTTGGCCGACGGCCGTACGATCATGCAGGCATTCACGCTGACGGCCTTTACGCTTCCGGCACGAATCTATGAAGTGATGCCGCTTGCCGCATTGCTCGCTTCCGTCTATACCATGTCGCGCTGGGCTGCGACGAGTGAATTCACCTGCCTTCGCGTTGCCGGCATGTCGCCGGTCACGCTCGCGCTCTCGCTTCTGCTTCCCGGCATCATCCTCGTGGGCATCACCTATGCATTTGGTGAATTCATTGCCCCGGCTGCGTCGCGTTATGCGGCTGAGGTGAAGTCCATTTCAAACAATCAGACCACGCTTACCGCCCGCGGTTATTCTTCCGGCGTCTGGGTGCGCGACGTGACGGCGGGCGACGGCGGTTTGGAGATTGACAGGTACATCAACGTTAAGTATCTCAATGCGACTGATTCTTCCGAAACCGGAGGTTGGCGCCTGTTTGAATTCGACAAGCAGGGGCGGATCCGCGTCTTCATCGAATCTGATTCGGCGCATTATGAGGCAGGTCAAGGGTGGCTTCTGAAGAACGGCGTGCGTTATGACTATCCGCTTTTCGATGCACGCGACAATACGCCGCTGGATTCGAGGATTGTGATGACCAAGGCGGATGAGTTTCTTCTTCAATCCTCACTGGGGCCGGACACGCTCAGTGTCATGACGGTGAAGCCGGATACGATGTCCATGCGCGATTTGGACCGATACGTCAGTCATTTGAAGAAAAACAATCAACAGTCTGAGCACTATGAGGTCGCTTTTTGGAACAAGGCCTTCTACCCGCTGGCCACGCTTGTGATGATTGCGCTCTCCATGCCGTTTGCCTACATGAACGCGCGCTCGGGCGGGCTTGCGATCAAGATGTTCGTCGGGGTCATGATCGGCATCGTCTTTTATGCGCTCAACAACCTCTTCTCTTATTTGGGCGTTCTCAACACTTGGTCTCCCATCGTGGTGAGCTTGGTGCCGACCGTGTCCATGCTGGTTTTGGCAACCGTTGCCATGATTCTTGTCGAGCGCAGATAGGTTGAGAGCGACGCCTATTGACATTCTGAAGGCCCGCGGCTTGCGTCGCGGGCCTTCAGCAATTCGGCCATAGTGTCCGGCCTTAGTGTCCTTGCAGGTGCGCCTTGAGCGCTTGTCCCGTATGGGTGTTCGAAGCAGCCAACGTTTCGGGGGTGCCCGCTGCTACGACTCGGCCGCCGCCGACACCTCCTTCGGGTCCCATGTCCACGATCCAGTCGGCCTGAGCCATCAGGGCAAGGTTGTGTTCAACAACAATGACCGTATTGCCTGCCTCAACGAGGCGCTTGAGAACGCCGATGAGCTTGTCGACGTCGGCCATGTGAAGACCTACGGTGGGCTCGTCCAACACATAGAGCGTATGAGGACTCTTGCGGCCCCTGCCGACGGTTTCATCCTTGACTTTGGAGAGTTCGCTGACGAGCTTGATGCGCTGAGCCTCGCCTCCGGACAGCGTGGGTGACGGTTGCCCGAGTGTGAGGTACCCCAGCCCGATGTCCTGAAGAAGCTTGAGCGGATGAGCGATCGTAGGCATTGAGCTGAAGAATTCGACGGCTTCATCGACTTGCATCTGAAGGATTTCGCCGATATTGCGGTTCTTCCACGTCACGGCGAGGGTTTCAGGGTTGAAGCGCGCACCATGGCAGACTTCGCAAGGGATCTTGACGTCGGGCAGAAAGGCCATCTCAATCGTGCGCAGGCCTTGTCCTGCACAAGCTTCGCATCGTCCTCCCGCATTGTTGAAGGAGAAGCGCCCCACGCCGTAGCCGCGTGCCTTGCCTTCATTGGTGCCGGCAAAAAGGGCGCGGATGTTGTCAAAGAAGCCGACATAGGTGGCGGGGCATGATCTCGGCGTCTTGCCGATGGGAGATTGGTCCACTTCGAGCACGCGGGCAATGCCTTCAAATCCGCTGATGGCGTCGCACCCCTTCCACTGCATTTTTTCAGGAGGCTCTCCGAGGTTTCGAGCAAGGTTCTCAAAGAGTATTTCTCGAGTCAGCGTCGATTTGCCGGAGCCCGACACGCCAGTTACGACCGTCAGGCGGTTGAGCGGAAACTCAACGACACCACCGGAAAGATTGTGTCTGCAGGGATTGATTACAGATACGACGGGATCGTTCTGCCGGTCAAACGGCTTGGCCTGAAAGCTTTGGTGCCGGCTGGGATTCCTCAGGTATTCGCCGGTAAGTGAGCGCTCGCACTTCATGATGTCTTCGACCGTGCCTTGCGCCACAAGTTCGCCGCCGCGCACGCCCGATCCGGGGCCGATGTCGATGATATGGTCGGCTTGCCGGATCGTATCTTCATCGTGTTCGACGACGAGCAGCGTATTGCCTTGCCGGGTGAGCCTGTCGATAGCGTCCAAAAGAATGCGGTTGTCGCGCGGGTGAAGTCCGATTGTGGGTTCGTCAAGCACGTAGCAGACGCCTCTGAGATTGCTGCCAAGCTGTGCGGCCAGCCGAATGCGTTGAGCTTCTCCGCCCGACAGCGTCGGGGCGCTGCGGTCAAGCGTGAGGTAGCCCAATCCAACCTCCTGAAGGAAGGCCAGTCGGGATTGAATTTCTGCGATGGCATCGTGAGCAATGACGGCTTCGCGGCCGTCAAGCCGGACGTCCAGGAAAAAGTTCGCTACGTCGTCGATCGTCATGCCGCCGAAGTCCGCAATGCTTCGGTCGTGCCATTTGACGGCGCGGGCAACGGGATTGAGGCGTGATCCGGCGCAGGCGGAACAGAGTTCCGCGTCTTCCGTGTTGCTGAAGTCCGTATTGAAGGCTTCTCCCTTCTTCTGCGCTTTTTTGAGCGCAGATGTGATGAGGCCGTAGCCTGAACATTTCGGACAGGCGCCCGCACTCGAGTTGTAGGAAAACAGCTTGGGATCCAAGGCGGGAAAGCTTTGAAGGCAGGACGGGCATGCTGCAAGGGTGGAGTAGAACACGTCCTTGGCGGATGCGTTCTGCAATGATTCTTCGGGGAGCAAGCGCGTCACGATCAGGCGTCCGTGGCCGTGCAGGAGCGCGGAGTCGACGGCTTTTTCCAACACATCCTCGGCAGCACCGCAGACGCCGATGAGAAGTTCGAGGTCATGCTCGGCATAGCGGGCGAGTTGAGGGAGTTTGACGGATATGTCGACATAAGTTCCGTCTGCTCTCATTGTCCGGAAGCCTTTGTCGGCGGCAGCTTGCATTTCAGCTCTGAAAATGCCCTTTTGTCGCCGTACGATCGGGGCGAGCACGGCGATGCGGACGGCGGCGAAGTCTCGGCGGATCGCCTTGATGATGTCGTCTCGAGACTGAGGGCGTGCAGGCACGCCGCATTCCGGGCAGTACTGGGTACCGAGCTTGACGAACAGAAGGCGGAGATAGTGCAGGAGTTCCGTCGTCGTGGCGACGGTTGAGCGCAGGCCGCCCCGCGAAGTGCGCTGTTCAATTGCGACGGTGGGCGGGATGCCGCGGATTGCGTCGACGTCGGGTGCGGGGGCGGGCTGAACCATGCTGCGCGCATAGGCGTTGAGGCTTTCGAGGTAGCGTCGCTGTCCTTCCGCAAAGACAAGGTCGAAGGCGAGTGTCGATTTGCCCGAGCCCGACGGTCCCGTCACGACGGTGAACTTGTCTCTGGGTATTGAAACGGAGAGGTTCTTGAGGTTGTGTTCGCGTGCGCCTTGAACAAGGATCCGGGTATTGTCTTCGGGCGCGGCGCGGAGCATCGGCGGGAAATTGAAGAAGCTTTCTCGGGTAGACTCCCGTCCGTCAAGAACGTCGCGCCAGTCCTTGAGCGCCCGCCCCGTGTAGGAGTCGGTTTTTGCGGCAATTTCATCGGGCGTTCCCTCAAAGACGACGTCGCCGCCCTGTTGCCCGCCGTCCGGACCGAGCTCGATGATCCAGTCTGCGGTATTGAGAACGTCGAGGTTGTGTTCGATCACAAGTACGGAGTGCCCGAGGCAGACGAGGCCGTCGAGCACGCGAACGAGCGTGGCCGTATCGTCGAAATGCAGGCCGGTCGTAGGTTCGTCAAAGATGAAAAGCTTGCCGGGGCCGCGTCGCGAGACCGAGAGCCCCTCTGCAAGCGTGCCGGCAAGTTTGAGACGCTGCCGTTCGCCGCCGGAGAGCGTCGTCAGGGGCTGCCCGAGCTTAAGGTAGCCTAGTCCCACGTTGCAGAGCTGCTGAAGCCCCGAAGTGATGGCGGGGTGTTCGAAGAAGAGCGCCACGGCCTCTGTTGCCGTCATGTCGAGCACGTCGGCAATGCTGTACTCGCGATCGTCGGAAAGACGGAGCTTCACTTCCAAGGTGGAGGGCTTGTAGCGTTTTCCGCCGCATTCCGGGCAGGGAAGGTAGACGTCCGAGAGAAACTGCATTTCGATATGCTCGGATCCTGAGCCCCCGCAGGCGGAGCAGCGGCCATTGCCGGTATTGAACGAAAAGTCGCTATAGCCGAGCTCAAGGTGCCGCGCCATCGGCGTGGCCGCAAAAAGCCGGCGGATGCCGTCAAAGCTCCCGACATAGCTTACGGGATTGCCTCGGGTTGTGCGCCCGATTGGACTTTGATCGACGAAGATGACGTCTTTGGGAATGCGGCCTTCGAGTCCGTCGAAACGGCCCGGCTGAGCCGTGCCTTTTCCGAGCATGCGCTCAAGGGCCGGTACGAGGATGTCGGAGACCAGTGTTGATTTGCCGGAACCCGAGACCCCCGCGATTGCAACGAAGGCTCCCAGAGGGATGCTAACGTCGACATGGCGAAGATTGTGCTCAGCAGCCCCTTTTATGACAAGACGAGGCGTCTCGGCCGTGACGGACTTCGGCGATGGACGCTGCACGCGGCGGCGTCCGGAAAGATAGTCGCCCGTCAGGCTCCTTGCGTTGGAGGCTTCTCGCGTGGTGCCGTCAAAGATGATCTCTCCGCCGGCGGAGCCGGAACCTGGTCCCATGTCGATGAGGCGGTTGGCCGCAAGCATCACCTGGGGGTCATGCTCCACGACGACCAGCGTGTTGCCCGCTTCGGTCAGGCGGCGCATGATGCCGTTGACCCGATGCATGTCGCGCGGATGCAGGCCGATCGAGGGTTCGTCGAGCACGAAGAGCGTATTGACGAGTGCCGTTCCGAGGGCGGTTGTGAGGCTGACGCGCTGGACTTCGCCGCCCGAAAGCGTGCGGCTCTGGCGGTCGAGGGTCAGATAGCCGACGCCGACATCGCAGAGAAAAGAAAGCCTTGATCCGATTTCGTCGAGCAGCATCTGCTCGGATTCGTTTGCGCCTGCGCGGCGCCATTTGAAAAAGTCGCGCAGGTCTTGAATCGGGAGCGTCATGAGCTCGTGATAGTTGAAGCCGGGAAGAGCCGCGTAGGCCTCGTCTGAAATCATCGTTCCCTGCGGCTTGAAGATCCCGCCTTCTGCGGTATTGGCAAGCACGACCTGTTTCTCGGAAAGTGTGCTGTATCGCCAGAAGAGCGATGCTTGTTTCAGATGCGAGCCTTCGCACGAGGGACAGCGCACGTAGGAACGGTAGCGCGAGAGGAGCATGCGTACGTGCATTTTGTAGGCCTTGCTTTCAAGCCATTCAAAAAAACGCCTTATGCCGTACCATTGCGTGCGCCAATTGCCCGTCCAGTCGTCGCCGCCTTCCCAGAGCCAGCGCTTCTCTTCGTCGGAGAGTTCCTCATAAGGTCTGTTGGTGCGGATGCCGCGCTCGGCGGCGTAGGCGAGCATTTCCTCCTCGCACTCCCTGAAGGCGTTCGTGGTCCAAGGCTTGACGGCGCCTTCTTCAAGCGTCTTCGACGGGTCAGGAATGACGAGAGACGGATCCACCGTGATGATGCGGCCGAAGCCGCGGCATTGCTCACAGGCGCCTACGGGGGAGTTGAAGCTGAAAAGAGAAGGGGAGGGGTGAGAGAAGGCACGGTCGCAGTCAGCGCAGAGAAATCCTTTTTTATATGGAGCGAGCAGCCTTGAGCCTTCCTTTGTCTTGATGCGCACGGCCATGGCGCCAGCGCCCTTGTCGAGAGCTTGTTCGATCGCCTCAATTGCACGGGTGCGTTCGACTGAGGAGACTCGGAACCGGTCCGCCGTCACGGTGAGCATCGTGCCGTCGACGACGGGGTGGCGCGCTTCAATGTGCGTGAAGCCTTGTGCCGACAAGCCTGCTTCAGCCGTTTCAATGGAGAGCGAGTCGGGCACCTTCATGTCAAAGGTGATGAGAATGCGGCTTTCCAGTGCGTCGGGTGTTTCGGCCAGACGCTCGAGCACGTCGTCCCAAATGGTCTGTGGCGTGTGCTCAACGACGCGGCGTCCGCAGCCGGGGCAGTAGAGCTCTGCATGGTGCGCAAAAAGCAGCTTGATGTGATCGTTGAGCTCCGTCATTGTGCCTACCGTCGAGCGCGACGTTCGCACGGAGCTGTTCTGGTCGATGGCGATGGCGGGCGGCACGCCTTCTATGCGTTCGACGTGCGGCCGGTCCATGCGGTCAAGGAACTGGCGTGCGTACGGACTGAAGGTTTCAACGTAGCGGCGCTGGCCTTCCGCATAAAGCGTGTCGAAGACGAGCGAGCTTTTGCCGGAACCGGAGAGCCCCGTTACGACGGTGAATTCTCCGGTGCGCAGATCCAGATCAATGTTCTTCAGGTTGTTTTGCCGGGCCCCGCGGATGCGGATAAGGCCTTCGGTCGGCGCTGTGTCGGTCATGCTCTGTGAATCCAGGTTTGGGAAGATATTCATGCAGACTACAGCAAGCCGAGA
>CABUOH010000036.1 GCA_902493085.1 uncultured Sutterella sp.
CTTGTCGTAACCAACGAGGACGGAGCAACCCTTATGGTCGATGCCGTATTCGGTGTTGTCGTAGCCAATGCGCTTGAGGACGTCGCGGGTGAGACCGATGTAGTCCACGTTGGCGCCGGTGGTGATTTCGCCGGCAAGGACAACAAGGCCGGTGGTGCAGAGGGTTTCCGCAGCAACGCGGCTCATGGGATCCTGTTCAAGACAAGCGTCAAGAACAGCGTCGGAAATCTGATCCGCAACCTTGTCGGGATGACCTTCGCTGACGGATTCGGAAGTAAAAAGATATTCGCTGGCCATTGCCATACTCCATGAGGAATTAGAAGGACAGCGCCTAACGCAATAAGGAATGTCGACTGCCAGTCGATTGCGCAAGACGCTTTAGCGGTATTTGTGGTCGCCCCGCAAGTTGTCTTTGTTAACTCGGCGAACGTCGAATGATACAACCATCGCGACATCTGCGCCACTGCGTGCGCAGATGTATCTTTTGGTTGGCATCCCCAGCACGGTTCTGAAATTGTGACGGCTGTTTCTTTTCCCTTGCTGAAGGCCGCATGACTGTCGGCCGGAGCTGAAGCGTCCCTACTGGTTTCGATGAACGGTGTCACGAGTGCAGGATGGTCAGTCCTGCCGCCTTCAGCATGCAGGTGTCTCCCCATCGGATGTTCACGAGCATTCATACTTTTTAGGGCATCCGATCAACGTGTCATCGACCATGTCCGGGGGCGGCGCGAATGATTTGCGTCGATGAGTGAACCAGTGACGGGGCAATGGGCAAATCCGATAAAATCAACGGTTTGAACTACTTCTCTGGACAAGCAAGACATGGACTGGTTGCTGAAGCTCTTTTCGAGGCTCCCTCTGCGTTTTTTGCAGCTTGTGGGGGCGGGCATCGGAGGCGTGACTTTCAAGCTGTCCTCGGCCACCAGGGCTAGAGCCATGGAAAACCTGAAGTTGGCAGGTTATGACGATCCGCATCTTCACGAACGAGTTGGACGGAATGCCGGTCGTCAGGCCATGGAAAGCATTTGGGTCTGGTACCGACCGGCTGAGACGGTGCTTAGGCGCGTACATGTTTCTCCTGAGGCAGAGGCCATGGTTCGTGAGTCTGTCGCCAGCGGTCGTCCGATCGTGTTTATGACGCCTCATGTGGGGTGTTTTGAAGTCTTGCCAGTGTGGTTCGCGGCTACTTTCTTTGAAAAAACGGGACGCGGCATCTCCATCCTTTATCGTCCGCCCAAGGTTGGTATTCTCAGAAAGATTGTGGGGGAAGCTCGCCAGGCACCCGGTATTCAGGCGTGTCCTACGACGATCGCCGGCGTCAAGAAAATGATCCGTAACATGAAACGGGGCCATGCTTTTGGTGCTTTGCCTGATCAGGTGCCCTCGAAGGGGGAAGGCGTATGGGTCGATTTCTTCGGCCGGCCCGCCTATACGATGACGCTTCCGGTGCGGGTTGCTCATCAGTTCAAGGCCGATCGTTTCTTCGTTTGGGGCGTAAGAAGCGGGGACGGTTGGCGCATTGAGGCTGACAAGTGGGATGAGCCGCTTACCGGCGATGCGGAGAAAGATGCTGCTGCGATGAACCAACGGATTGAGGCTGTTATTCGACGCATGCCTGAACAGTACGCCTGGAGCTACAACCGCTATAAGACTCCTGCAGGGGCGCATCCGAAGCAGACGGGAGACCAGATGTGAACATTGCTTTTGCCAAGTTTTGGATCCGCGTGGTCCGGTCGATGAAGAGCCTGCCGATGTTCGTGCGTGAAGCGCTTGCGAAAGTCATTGCCCGAGTCCTATGGATCGCAATTCCCAAGCGTCGACATGTCATCGAGACCAATTTGAGGCTCTGTTTCCCGGAACTTTCCGAAGCTGAGCGGCGTTCGCTTGCCCATCGCGTCTATGTACGTCTGGCGCGTGCGGCCGTTGACCATGGCACGCTATGGGAATCCGACAAGGAGACGATCCAGAAGTTCGTGACTTTTGAGGGATTGGAAAATCTGCTGGCCAACAATGGCAGCCCCGTCATCGTCGTGGCTCCTCATTTTGCAGGATTAGACGCTGCAGGCATTGCCCTCAACACTTACGTGCGGGGCGTTTCGCTTTATCAGAAGCAGAGCAATCCTGCTTGGGACGAAGCCGTATTGGCAGGGCGCAAGCGTTTTTCTGATCCGATTCTCATTGCCAAAAGCAACGAGAGCGATCTTCGTCCCGTGTTGCGTGCCATGAAGGAGGGACTGCCGTTCTACTATTTGCCAGACATGGATCACGGGATCAAGAATTCCATCTTCGTACCATTCTTTGGCGTTCAGGCAGCCACGCTTCCGATGGTTTCTCGTTTGGCGCGCGTGACAAAGGCCAAGGTTCTTTGGTGCATTGCAACGATGACTGACAGAGGCTATCACGTCATCATCTCCAAACCGTGGGAGAACTTTCCGACAGCGGATTTCGAAGCGGATACGAGAAGGCTCAATGCGGAACTAGAGGGGTGGATCCGTGCATATCCGGATCAGTATCTTTGGGTGCACCGCCGCTTTAAAACTCGTCCGGAAGGTGAGCAATCACTCTATTAAAAAGGGATGAAATGAGAAAGCTTTGTTTTACAAAAATGCAGGGCGCCGGTAATGACTTCGTGATGCTTGACGGTATTCGACAGGAAATCGAGCCTACGCCTGCACTGATCCGCTATCTTGCCGACCGGCGATTCGGAATCGGGGCCGACCAAGTTCTGATGGTGGAACGGGCTCGAATCCCGGGAGTCGATTTTCGTTACCGCATCTTCAACTGTGACGGAGATGAGGTTGAACAATGCGGCAACGGAGCTCGGTGCTTTGCCGTCTTTGTTCGCGAGGAGGGGCTTACAGACAAGACGCGCATTCGTGTTGAAACGATGAAGGCCGTCATCGAACCTGAGGTCAGGGCCGATGGCCGGGTGACCGTAAACATGGGGCCCGCCCACAAGGCGCCTGAAGCGCTGCCTTTCGTGCCGGACGGGTTGGAATCCCGTTCGGACGGTGCGTCGACGATATATCGTGCGAATTTATCCGAGTTCGATGTCTGGTTTTCCGTCGTTTCGATGGGCAATCCGCATGCTGTTGTCTGCGTAAGGGATGTTGACATTGCACCGGTTGCCGCCGTGGGGCCGGAAATGGAGCACTTTTGCGCCTTTCCCGCGCGCGTCAATGTGGGATTTCTTCAGGCGGTTTCCCGCACATATGGCAAGCTTCGCGTCTGGGAGCGCGGCGCGGGCGAGACTCTTGCCTGCGGCACGGGGGCTTGTGCGGCAGCCGTAGAGGGCATTCGCCGAGGCTTGTTCGACGAAGAGGTGACGCTTCAGGCTCGAGGTGGCGAGTTGACCATTCGCTGGGAGGGCCTGAAGAATTCGAACGCCCCGGTCATGATGACGGGACCGGCTACGACAGTTTTTAAAGGTGTCATTACCATTCCTGAGGACATTTAACTCATGATCGATCTTATTTTGAAAAAAAACAAGGAACGCTCCTTATTGCGTCGCCATCCGTGGGTCTATGACACTGCGGTTCACAAGGTGGTCAGTGATGGCAAGAAGAGTGCTCCCGAAAGCGGCGAGACCGTTCGTGTAATCTCCTTTGACGGCCGTTTCCTCGCCTGGGCTGCTTACTCCCCTGAATCGACGATCCGCGCCCGATGCTGGTCCTTCAAGGAAAATGAGGTGATCGACGCCGCGTGGTTCGAGAAAAAGATTCGCCATGCTGTAGATGCCCGAGCTTGCCTTCGCGGCCGTACGAGTGCCGTGCGTCTCGTCTTTGGAGAGGCTGATGGTCTTCCCGGGCTCATTGTCGATCAGTATGACGACTGCCTTGTGACACAGTTTCAGGCTGCCGGTGTTGAAGCCCATCGAGAGTTGATCGCCGACCTGCTCATGCGCATCACAGGGGCAAAGACGATCTTTGATCGTTCGGATGCTGCTACGCGTCAGCGTGAAGGTCTGCCGATCCGAAGCGAACTGCTGCGCGGCGAAGAACCCCCTGCTGCGATCGAGGTCGTGGAAGACGGCGTGCTCTACGGCGTCGACGTGCGCATTGGACACAAGACGGGTTTTTATGTCGATCAGCGGGAAAGCCGTCTGACAGCCCAGAAGGTTGCCCAAGAGTTCCGGCGCGTGCACGGCCGCGGCCTACGCGCGCTCAACTGCTTCTGCTACACGGGCGGCTTTTCTCTGGCCCTTCTGAAGGGCGGCGCTGACGAAGTCATCTCCGTCGACTCCTCTCAGGAGGCGCTTGACATGGCGGCTGCAAATGCAAGGCGAAACGGATTCGAGGGGGATTGCGCAAAGTTTGTCTGCAAGGACGTATTCACGTATCTGCGCGAGCTTCGCGACGCCGGCGAAAAGTTCGACCTGGTGATTCTCGATCCTCCGAAGTTCGCCTCGAATCATCGTCATGTTGAACGTGCAGCCCGCGCCTACAAGGACATCAACCTGAATGGATTGAAGCTTCTGACGCCGGGCGGCCAGTTGTTCACGTTCTCGTGCTCGGGGGCAGTGGACGTTGATCTCTTTCAGAAGATTGTTGCGGGTGCCGTTTTTGACGCAAAGGTCGATGCTTGGGCGGTAGGCCGCTTTGGCGGAGGCATTGACCATCCGCTTCTAATGACGTATCCGGAAGGAGAATATCTGAAGGGACTTCATCTTTTGGTTAGACCCTGAGGCGTAGACTGAACGTACTTGCAACCACGGGCGTGCCCGTGGTTGGTTCATTATTGACGAGGACAAAAAAATGATGGTTGAAGAACAACAGCCGGAAATCCCGGTGACGATTCTGACGGGCTTTCTCGGTGCCGGCAAGACGACGCTGCTGAACCGTATCCTCAGTGAAAATCACGACTACAAGATTGCCATTGTCGAAAATGAATTCGGCAAAGAGAATGTTGATACGGATCTGCTCGTGCAGGCGGACAAGGAGCAGATCGTGAATATGAACAACGGTTGCGTTTGCTGCACGATTCGCGGGGATCTTTCCAAGGTTCTAACGGATTTGCGTCTGCGCCGCAGCAAGGGTGAGATCAAGTTCGACTACGTCGTCATTGAGACCAGCGGCGTTGCCAATCCCGGACCGGTTGCCCAGACTTTCTTTATGGACGATGCGGTTGCCGCATTCTTCCGCCTTGATGGCGTGGTGACGGTCGTAGACTGCAGGCATGGATCCGACACGCTTGATGAGGAGGCCGCGGCGCGAGACCAGGTTGGGTTCGCGGATCGCATCCTGCTTTCAAAGACGGACCTCTGCACTGCTGAAGAGGTCGAGGCCATGGAGCGCCGTCTTCGTCAGATGAATGCTAGAGCTCCGATTCGACGCGTCAACATGGGGGAATGCCCGGTTGGCGAGGTGCTCAACATCACGGGCTTCAACATGAACGATGTGCTCGATGTCGATCCGGCTTTCTTCAACAATGATCATCACATGCACCATCACAACGACGACATTCATTCGTTTGTGTATGAGTCTGATCGTCCATTCGATCCGATGAAGCTTGAGCGCTATATTGCTTCGCTTACGAGCGTCTATGGCCAGGACATGCTCCGCTATAAGGGCGTCCTTTATCTGACGGGCACCGATCGCCGAGTCGTTTTTCAGGGGGTGCACATGCTCGCAGTGAGCGACGTGCTTGATGCATGGGGCGATCGCAAACCGTTCTCGAAGATCGTATTCATCGGACGCAACCTTCCGGAGGAGGCGATTCGACGTGGGTTGGCCACCTGTCTGGACTAAGGCCGGCGGAGCCGGCGTATTCTTCGGATTGGCTGTCAGGGAAGTCACTGAAGTAAAACGGCCGTTGTCAGTTGGCAAAGGGCTATATTTTCCTGTATAAAGCCATATTCCTGACGGCCGTGCTTTTTGTTGTTCGGCCGCGCAATGCCAATCTAAATACAAAGACGAGAAGTTATGGGCACGACTAAACTTTTGACGGTTGACGAGCTCCTGAAGATGTCGGAAGACGACTACATGGATGAGCGCCAGCTTGCATTTTTCAAGAACCGCCTTCAGACGATGGAAGCGGAGCTTCGTGCAAATGCCGATCAGACGACGGTGAATCTTCGCGAAACGACGGTTGTGCCCGATCCGGCCGACCGCGCCACGATTGAGGAGGAGCACGCGCTTGAACTGCGTACCCGTGACCGCGAGCGCAAGCTTCTGAAGAAGGTTCAGGCTGCGATCAAGCGCATCGATGACGGTGAATACGGCTACTGTGAGGAAACGGGGGATCCCATTGGGGTTGCACGCTTGCTTGCCCGACCGACCGCCACGCTTTCTCTCGAGGCTCAGCAACGCCGCGAACTCAAGCAGAAGCTCTACGGAGACTGATGCTTTCGGGAGCTCGCCCGGCTAAATGCCTCCCAAATCGAACGCATCCGTGAACTCGGCAATCGTTGTCCGTAAAATGACGAACGGTTGCCGAGTTTTTGTATTTGCGGTGCGCATTAAAGGAAACGTATGCCAAAGCTGTGGCTAATTGATCTGGATGACACCCTCTTTGAGGCGTCGGGCGGCATGCTTCACAAAATTCATCTCCTGATGAATGAATACATATGCCGAGAGCTCAATATGGAGTGGGAGGAGGCGTCGATGTTGCGCAGGCATTACTGGAGCGTTTACGGGGCCACTTTCCTGGGACTATGGAAGCATCACGGCATCGATCCAGGAGATTTTTTGAGCTTTTCTCACGACTTCGATCCTTGTCCGTTCATTCATTTCAGCGGGTGCCCTGCGAGGGATGTGAAAAGGCTTACCGGACGAAAAGTGGTCTTTACGAATGGTCCTCGCAATTATGCGGAGGCTGTGCTGCGTGCGCTCGGACTTGATCATGTCGTTGACGACCTCGTTGCAAGTACGGACATGTATGCTTTGGGCGAGTGGCGGCCTAAGCCCAGTCGTCTGATGTTTCTCAAGACGTGCCGCCGTTGGGGAGTCTCGCCAGCCGATACGGTTTTCGTTGACGACAGCTCGATGAATCTTATGGCTGCACGTGCCGTGGGGATGAAGACGGTTTGGTGCACGGGGTATCGAATGCGCAATGGCAAGCTAGCCAACCGTGTCGTGCAGACGCATGCAGACTTTGAGATTGGTCATATCCGGGAGTTGCCCCGCCTGAAGTTCGGGACGGAAGAAGGGCAAGTTATTACCAAATGGGGGATTGAATGTTCTCACGCATCGCCGCAGCCTACAAGTTGCTTGATGGCTTCCGCCGCCTTCTGGTGAACTTGATTTTTTTTCTCACGATTGTTTTGATGTTGGCTGTCTGCTGGATGGCCGTACAGGTGCCGGATCTGCCCAAGGGAACGCTTTTGCAAATCAAATTAGTCGGCGAGGTGAGGGAGAGCGGTCCGGTTGAACCATCCTTCATGCTGTCCATATTTGGACACGACTCGTTTGAGGAGAATACGCGGCTTTCGGATGTCGTTGATGCACTTGACAGGGCAGCGGGGGACGACCGCATTGCGGGCATCGTGCTGCAAGTCGATGATCTGTCCGGCGCGGGCATGGCTTCCATTCGTGAAATCGGTGCGGCAATTGATCGCTATCGCCAGGCCAGCGGACGTCAGGTCTGGACTTGGAGTGCTTCGTACACACAGCCTCAGTATTTGATTGCGGCTCATGCCGATCATGTCGGCATTCATCCGATGGGGGACGCCATGCTCAAGGGACTTTCCTCCACGACGCTGTACTGGGGACCTCTCCTTCGCGCTGCCGGGTTGGAGGTTGAGGTGCACAAGGCGGGCGCCTTCAAGAGCGCCCCTGAGATCTTTACATCGGGTAAGCCGTCGGCAGAAAGTCTGGCAGCTCAAAAGAGCTACATGGACGATGCATGGACGGGACTGGTAAGCAGAGTGGAGGCTCGCCGAGGACAGGTCAACGGCACGGTCGAAAAATTCATAACTCGACTGTCCAAGGACGGCATTGCCGACAAGCCGCTCTCGGTTCTTTTTCAAGAGGCGGGACTCATTGACGAAACGGAGACGCGTGATGCGTATCTGCAGAAGCTTGCAGACGAATATGCAAGCGGTGTAGTGGAGGAACTGAAGAGTGTGGATATGGCGACTTATCTGGCACTCACCGACCGTGTTCAATCGGGCGAGAGCATTGCAGTACTCATTGCGGAGGGGGAGATCACGGGGTTGCCTGAATTGGGAGGAATGACGCCTGAAGGGATAAATGGCGTTATTGATGAGATTGAAGCAGATTCCATGGTTCGTGCGCTCGTCGTGCGTGTCAACAGCCCGGGCGGAGATGCCATGGCGGCAGAACTGATTCGTGCACGGCTTGTTGAATATAAGAAGAAGACGAAGAATCCCGTCATCATCTCAATGGGCGACGCTGCCGCTTCGGGCGGTTATTGGATTGCTACGGCGGGGGACCGG
>CABUOH010000037.1 GCA_902493085.1 uncultured Sutterella sp.
CGTTCGATGCCCTTCGTGACGTCCAATGCAACGATGAGGCCGTTGAGCAGCAGGAAGAGCCACTGGAAGCCGAGCGCCTGAACCGGGTCGGAGACGAAGTCGCCGAAGTGTTTGCCCAGCTCGGCCTGGTCGCTGATGAGGCCCGAACCCGTGGCGGCTTCTGCAAAGTAGGCGAGCGTCCAGCCGCCGATGGCGGAATAAAAGCACAGGACGAGAAAGCCCGTCAGCACGCCGAGATAACCGGCCGGCACCCACGCGCGGCCCGCAAGGTTGCGATAGGCCGTCACGATGCCGCCGCGTCCGGCGCGGCCGAGCGCCACTTCGGCGATCAGCAGGGCGGCGCCCACGGTGAAGGTCATGAGGATGTAGGGAAAGAGAAAGGCGCTGCCGCCGTTCGTGCCGGCCATGTAGGGGAACTTCCAGATGGCGCCGAGCCCGACGGCGGCCCCTGCGCTTGCCAGCACGAAGCCGATTCGACTCGTCCAGGTCTTTCGCTGTTCTCCGGACATAAATACACTCCTTGATCCGCGCCCGAATCCCTTGAGCGGAAGGTGCGGAAGGCTGCGGCGGCCTGATGCCGCCGGATTGACTCTTTTGTGACTCTTATAAACGTCGATTACGCCGTCTGACGCGCGCCCGTGGGATTTTTGTTGGATTGCATTTCTTTGGGCGACGCAGCCGGACTTTGCCTGACTGTAAGAATCGTAACAGGTCGGACGGATTCGCAACTAAGGAAAAAGGCTAATCCGTAGCCGACGGGATCAAAGGACGGGCAGTAAAGAGCGTTTTCAGGACGAAGACGGCGGGAAATGCGGCGACTCCGCCGAATTCGCCGCGCGCATCGTCAGGCAAGCACTTGTGCGGGCGATGCCAACAACTCGTTGCAAACGGGGTCGTGCAAAAGCATCGGACGATCTCATAATGAAGGAGACATTGCCCTGATGAACACTCCGAGGAGAAGTCCGAATGAAAAAGACCGTACTTGTCGCCTGCCTGAGCGCAGTTTGCGCTGCCGCTGCGGCTCCATCCGTCCTTGCGGCTGAGATCGCTGCGGGAAAGGCCGCCATGACGGCGCCCGTGCAGATTTCGATGCAGGGCGAGGCGAGCATGACCGTTGCCAACGACGAGGCCGTCATCACGTTTGCTGCGGAAAGCCGAAAGGCCGATGCTGAGACCGCCTCAAACGAGGTCGTCGCCCGGGGAAACGCCGCCATTGAGGCGCTCAAGCGCTTTGCCGACAAGGTCGACGTCAGAACGACGGGTCTTTCGACCAATCCGGTTTATACGCGCGCAAAGGAAGGCGAAGTGTCGCAGATCGGTGCCTGGGAGGCCCGTGAGACGCTGCGCGTCACGGTCCGCGACGTCAAGGCCGTCTCCGAGGTGCTCGGCGCCGTCGTCGCCCACATGAACTACGAGGGCGTCGCGTTCCGCGTCTCGGAAAAGGCTGAGCGCGCTCAACGCGACGAGCTTCTCAAGGCGGCCGTGGCCGACGCTCTTCGCCAGGCCGGCGTCGTCGCCGAGTCGATCGGACGAAAGCCCGCCGACGTGAGCGTTGCGGCGGTGCGCATCGGATCGCACAACGCGGGCGGCCCGCGATACTATGCGGCGCCCATGCTCAAGGCCGAGCGTGCGGGCGGCAACTTTGCGCCTGCCGTGAGTGCAGGCACGACCGAGGTGTCGCTCAGCGTCACGCTCGAGGCCGAACTGCCCCGATAGGGCGTCCGCCTTCATCGTCGTCCTTCCCGGGCCGGAGTCGCTGCGAAGGCCGTCCTGCGGGGCGGCCGTTGCTCGTGCGGTCGAAAACCGCCCACGAGCCTTCGATTTTCATTAGAATGAGCGCACTTTCCACAAGCTCTCTCCGGAGATCGAATTGAACTCGCGAATCTATCCGCATCCCTTCTTCGCCCGCGAAGGCCGTCCCTTTATCATCGGCACGTTTGCCGCCACGGCCGTGCTCTGGCTTCTCGATTGGCACTTTCTTTCCTTCCTGTCGCTCGTCCTCTTTGTCTTCTGCGTTCAGTTCTTCCGTGACCCGGCCCGCGAACTTCCGACCGATCCCAAGGCCGTGCTGAGCCCCGTCGACGGCCGGGTGTGCAAGGTTCAGAAGGCTTCGGATCCGCTGACCGGCGAAGATGCGATGATGATTTCGATCTTCATGAACGTCTTCAACGTTCACAGCCAGAAGTCTCCCGTGTCGGGCCGCGTCGAGGAAATCGTCTACAAGCCCGGCCTCTTTCTCAACGCCGATCTCGACAAGGCGTCGACTCACAATGAGCGCAACGCCGTGCGCGTCACGACCGACGAAGGCCGCAGCGTGACCTTCGTTCAGGTGGCGGGCCTCATCGCACGCCGCATCCTCTGCTACGCCAAGGTCGGCGACCGTCTTGAAAAGGGCGAGCGCTACGGCTTCATCCGCTTCGGTTCCCGCGTCGACGTCTATCTGCCCCCGGAAGCCGAGATCACCGTTTCGATCGGCGACAAGGTGACGGGCGTGATGTCCACGATTGCCCGTCTCTGAGAGACTTCAGAGATTCCTTCCGAAGAGCCCGTTCGATCCCGAACGGGCTCTTTCGCCATCGGCGACGGACATTTTGCGATGGTCGGCCTTGCAAGAAAATGTAAATGCCTCAAGCGTTTGAAAGACCTTTCGGTGTGTATAAATCACAATGTGTTCGCATCCCCTCGCGCAAAATCATTCTCGGGCAGGGAAAAATATCCGGCTGCAGGCGTCCGCCTGCACTTTGCTTGTGCACGGCGCTCCGGCGGCGGGTAAATCCCTCCTCGAAATCAAGGGGGGAACTGAGTAGAATCTAACAATTTAACAAGGGCCGCCAGCGCCCTGAGCGAGTCAGGCCGAATCCGCCGGACCGCCGATCCCTTTCCCGTCATCAAGGAATGCTTCCGACTTCAATCAAGCAGGCGCTCGAGAGCCCCAGGTGCCTCTACAAGACATGGCGCGAGGCCGGCTCCGGCCGCTTTTCCGCGTCGTTCAATCTCGTCTGCCTTGGCCTGCTCTGGCTCATGGTGCCGCTTGAGAAGGAGCCGCTCGCTTCGCTTTGCCGCAGCAAGGCCTTCTTTTACCCTCAGGTGAACTTTCGTGCGCCGAGGCTTCTCGATCCGGTCCGGATCATCATTCAGACGCTCTTTCTCATGGCCGTTCTGCCGCCGCGCGGCCACGGCCCGCGCCTTGTGCGCACGCTCGTCGACGTTCTTCGCGCCGGCGGCGCCCTGATCAATCGAGCGGGCGATGCCTTCGGCGCCGCCGCTCTCAAGTGCGTTCATGCCGTCGTCGATGACGGCGAGGAGAAAAGGCCCGGAGCACGCAGGCTGCCCGGCTGGGTGCCCGCGCTTTTGCTTGCGCCCGGTCTCGTGCTCGCGGCGCTCTGCATCACGCAGCCCTTCAATCTGCACGGGCAGGTCGTCTTTCTGGCGCTCATGTTCGTATCCATGATCGTGCTCATGCGCATCCGCGCGCGGATCACGCTCATGCTGCTCTTCGTGATTTCGTTCGTCGTTTCCGGACGCTACCTCTGGTGGCGATGCACGGCGACCGTGAGCACGGGCAGCGGGCTCGACCTGTTTTTCGGCATTCTGCTCCTTGCGGCCGAGGTCTACGCCTTCTCCGTGATGGTTCTCGGCTACTTCCAAGTCTGCTGGGTGCTTGACCGCAAGCCGGCGCCGCTTCCCGACGACCGTTCCGCCTGGCCCCACGTCGACATCTTCATCCCGACCTACAACGAGTCGCTCGACGTGATCAAGCCGACGGTCTACGCGGCGCTCAACATGGACTGGCCTTCCGAAAAGCTTCACGTGTACGTGCTCGACGACGGCAGCCGCGATTTCATTGAGGCCTTTGCCGAGGCCGCGGGTGCGGGCTACATCAAGCGCGATGAGCACAATCACGCCAAGGCCGGCAACATCAACCATGCGATGACCGTCACCAAGGGCGAGTACATCGTGATCTTCGACTGCGACCATGTGCCTTCGAACGACTTTCTCGTCTCCACGACGGGCTGGCTCGTTCGCGACCCGAAGATCGCGCTCGTTCAGACGCCGCATCACTTCTATTCGCCCGATCCCTTCGAAAAGAACATGCATCTCGAGCGCGCCATGCCGATCGAGAATTCGCTCTTTCACGACTTCATTCAGAAGGGCAACGACACGTGGAACGCCACGATGTTCTGCGGCTCGAGCGCCGTCATGCGCCGAAAGGCGCTTGAGGAGATCGGCGGCATTGCGGTGGAGACCGTGACCGAGGACGCTCACACCTCCCTCAAGCTCAACCGCCGGGGCTGGAATTCGGCCTTCATCTCGCGCCCCCTCGCATCGGGCCTTTCCACCGAGACGCTCGCCGCGCACATCGGGCAGCGAATCCGCTGGGCGCGCGGCATGATCCAGATCTTCCGACTCGACAATCCGATGCTCGGCAAGGGCCTGACGCTTCCGCAGCGCCTGTGCTTCTTCAATGCGATGCTGCACTTCCTGCACGGTCTGCCGCGCATCATCTTCCTTCTCGCGCCGCTCCCCTACATGTTTGCGGACATCTACGTGATCTACGCGACGGCGGCCTCGGTCTTTGCCTACGTGATCCCGCACATGGTGCACACGGCCGTGACGAACTCGATCCTGCAGAAGGGCTACCGGTATCCGTTCCTGGGCGGCGTGTACGAGGCCGTCCTCTCTTGGTACATTCTCATCCCGACAACGGTCGCGCTCCTTTTCCCGCACTACGGCAAGTTCAACGTCACCGCCAAAGGCGGCACGATCGGCGAGAAGTACCTCGACTGGCACATTTCCTGGCCCTTCGTCGCGCTCATTGCGCTCAATGCCGTCGGCTTGCTGATAGGTCTTCAAAAGGCCTTCTTCGATCCGGATCCGCAGTATGTAACGCTCGTCATCAACCTCGGTTGGATCGTCTACAACCTGATGGTGCTCGGCGCCGCCATGTCGGTCGCCGTCGAGGAGAAGGAGCCGCACCGCTTCCCGCGCGTCGAACTCAATCTTCCGCTCGTGTTCGAGACCGCCGACGGCGTTCGTCATGCAGGCCGCACGGTCGAGTACTCTCAGAAGGATCTGCGCGTCCGGGCCGTCGATTCTGCCTTTCCGACACTTGCGGCCGGCGAGCGGGTAGCCTTCGAATTCGCCGAAGAGACGGGAACCGTTCGCTTTGAGGGCGTCATCTCCGAAGTCGCCGAAGATTGGGCGGACATCGCCGTCGACCTTCCCGACATGGCTGTTGAGCGCCTCTGGAACAGCGTGACCTTCTCGCGTCGCGGCATGTGGGCCATGAAGTCCGAGGTCTCGGTCGACGACCGCTTCCTCACGGGCTTCCTGATGCTCGGCCGTCATGCGCTCTACGGCTACCGCTCCATGATCGAATTTTTGCCCGGCCGGATTCTGCCCGCTGTCCGGGACGCCGTTCTTTCCGTACTGCCGAGGCATCCGGCAGCGAGGAAGTTCTGACGGCAAACGCTATTGAGAACAATATGAAGCATCCCACATTCATCGGAACCGCCGCCGCGTGCCTCCTGGCCGCCGCGTTCGCCGCGCCCGCCTGGAGCGCGCCCACAGACGGCATGAAGCCGGTCTCTCAGCTCCAGCCCGTCTGGCGCACCGACGTTACGGGTTCGCGCACCGAAGTAGTGCCGCTCATGAAGCTCGTGCCCGGCGGCAGCGCCGCGGCCGTCAAGCTCACGGGCCTGTCCCGCGTGCAGGCCTTCGATTTCGGCGTTCGCCGCGACGAGGTCGTCTCCGAGGCGACGCTTGACCTGAGCTTTACGCCTTCGCCCGCACTCGCCCCCTCGGGCTCGCAGCTCAACTTCTATCTCAACGGCCGACTGCAGCGCTCGGTGCCCGTTACGGCATCGATGGTGGGCAAGCCCTCGCACCTCACGCTCAAGCTTTCGCCCAAGGTGATCGAGTCCGTCAATCAGCTGACGGTCGAATTCATCGGCCATACGCCGTCGGTCTGCGAAAACCCGGCCGACGCCGCCATCTGGCTCGACATCGCCGCCGAAAGCCGCCTCACGCTCGTCAAGCAGCGCGTGAGGCTGGCCAACGACCTCGCAGCCTTCCCGGCTCCCTTCGTCGATACGGCCTCGAATGATCCGGTCGTGCTGCCGATGGTCTTCAGCGGAGCGCCCACTTCCATGCAAAAGCAGGCGGCCGCCGTGCTCGCGACCATTGTCGGACGCACGAGCGATTGGCGCGGCGCCGACTTCCCGGTTTTCTACAACGGCACGCCCGCCGAAGGGCATTTCGTCGTGTTTGCCACCAACGACCGACGCCCGGACTTTCTCCATGATCTGCCGAAGGCCGACGGACCGATGGTGTCCATCGCAGACGCGCCCGCGAGCCTCTCGGGCAAAATGCTCATCGTTCAGGGCCGAAATGACGAGGATCTTCTCGCAGCCGTCCGCGCTCTGGGCGCCGAGCGTCCCGTGATGGTGGGTGAGACCTTCCGCGTGAAGACGGCTGAAGTGCCGCCCGTTCGCGAAGCCTACGATGCGCCTCGCTGGATCAATACCGACGCCGAAATCCCGTTCTCGAAGCTCATGCAGTATCCGGGACAGCTCTCCGCCCGCGGGCATGTGATGCCTCCGGTGCAGCTCCCCGTCAAGTTTGCACCCGATCTCTTCATGGTGGGCGATGCCGAACTCGGCATGCAGATCCGCTACCGCTACGCCAAGCCCATGCCTGAGGAGACGGCGCAGCTTCGCACCTTCGTCAACGGCTACCTCGCCGACAGCGACACGCTCGCTGGCAAGGACGGCCGAGGCACGCGCACCGTGCAGCTTCCGGCCTTCTACGGCGCCATTTCGGTCGACGATCCGATGGGCGCCACGCTCACTCATTCGACGAGCCTCGGCTTTTCGGTGAGCTATGAACGCACGATTCAAGGCGGCTCCCAGGACAACTGCCGCTCCGTCTCGCTCATCGGTCATCAGATGGAGATCGAACCTTCGTCAACGCTCACGGTCAAGGGGCTCTTCCATCATGCCGAGCTCCCCAACCTGAAGCTCTTCACGCGTGCGGGCTATCCCTTCACCAAGTATGCCGACCTTTCGCAGACGGCCGTCTTCATCCCGCAGGATGCAAGCCGGAGCGAACTCACGACCATGCTCAACACATTGGGCCGCATGTCGGCGATGACGGGCGCCCCCGCCATGCACGTGCATGTGACGGGCGACATGGCCGATCCCGAACTCTCCAAGCGGGACATCCTTGCCTTTTCACGCTTCCCGTCGCCCGTGACGGACATCGATGCCGAGAATGCCGCCCGCATTCAGAGCAAGCTCGTCGAGGTCTTCAAGGCGAAGTCGCCCGCCGCTCAGCACACGGCCGAAGGTGCCTATGACAACGGCGTTGCCGCCATCGTCTCCGCCGAGTCGCCTCTTGCGGGCGGACGCACCCTCGTCGCGCTTCTCTCCGAAGGGGCGTCCGGTGCGGCGCGCCTCAATGCCGAACTCGTCAATCCGGCCGGCCTCGGCACGGTGAGCGGTTCGGTTGCCGTCGTCAATGCCGCCGGCGTGACGGGGTTCGACGTGGGCGAACACTACACGGTGGGCAATCTGCCTTGGTATCACAAGGTCTGGATGACCGTCATCGACCGTCCGGGCGTCCTCGTCGCGGCCGCGCTTCTGAGCGCGCTCTTCGTGGGCTTCGGCATCTTCCTCTTCATGCGCTATTGGATCAGGAGCCGTTCGTAATGTTCAAGAAGATGATTCTGTGCGCGGCGATTGCCTGCGCCTTCTGCAGCGCCGGGCCCGCCGCGGCCGGCTGGGCCGTTTGGGATGAGTTTCGCAATGACGCGTTCGACAACGGCCGCGTCGTCGACAAGAGCGACGACCGAAAGGTGACGACGAGCGAAGGACAGTCTTATGCGATGTTCTTCGCGCTCGTCACCAACGACCGCGTCACTTTCGACGGCCTCGCCGCCTGGACGGCCGACAACCTCTCGGGCGGCGACTTGACGAAGACGCTTCCCGCCTGGCTCTGGGGCAGGGGACGCGGCGACAAGTGGGGCATTCTCGACACCAACAACGCCACCGACTCCGACATGTGGATCGCTTGGTGCTTCCTTGAGGCGGGGCGCCTCTGGAAGTCTGAGGACTACACGAAGAAGGGACTGGCGATGCTCGAGCTCCTCAAGAAGGAGGTGCGCAACGTCGACAATCTCGGCAGCGTCGTGCTGCCGGGCCGCGTTGGCTTTGAGGACAACGGCACGGTCAAGCTCAATCCGAGCTACTACCCGCTCTTCCTCTTCAAGCGCTTCGCGCTCGAGGACGCCTACTGGAACGAGGTTTACGAGGGATCGCTTCGCATGTTGCTGAGGTCCTCCCCCGCGGGCATCGCCCCCGACTGGGCGCTCTTTG
>CABUOH010000038.1 GCA_902493085.1 uncultured Sutterella sp.
ATGAACGTGCGTTCGAATTTTGCTAGAGTACTGCGCATGAGCAATGATCTTTTCGGCGGCGAACTTCTGCCGCCAGACGCAAAATCCAAGTCGCCGTCCAAGACGGTCTCTGCCCCCGAGCCTCAGCCCATGCTGCGGCCTCTAGCCGAACGCATGCGTCCCAAGACGCTCGACGAAGTCGTCGGTCAGACCCATCTGCTCGGCGCCGGCGCGCCTCTGCGAACGGCGTTCGAGCAGCATCGTCCGCATTCGATGATTCTCTGGGGACCGCCCGGCGTGGGGAAGACAACCCTTGCCCGCCTGATGGCCACGGCTTTTGATCTGCCCTTCATCTCCATTTCCGCCGTGCTGGGCGGCGTGAAGGAAATCCGCGATGCGGTCGATGCCGCCAAGGAGACGATGCGTCTCACCGGCCGTCCGACGCTTCTCTTTGTCGACGAAGTCCATCGATTCAGCAAGAGCCAGCAGGACGCCTTTTTGCCGCATGTGGAATCGGGCCTTTTCGTTTTTGTGGGAGCAACGACGGAAAATCCGAGCTTTGAGGTGAATTCGGCTCTGCTGAGCCGCTCAACCGTTTATCAGCTCCAGAGCCTAAAGCCCGAGGAGTCGGCCGTGCTGCTTGAGCGGGCGCTCACGCGCGAGTTTCCGGCACTCGCCGTGACGGAGGATGCGCGGCGCGTCATGATCGAACTTTCGGACGGCGACGCACGACGCCTTCTCAATGCCGTCGACGTCTCCTGCACCATGGCACTCGAGAGGGGCATGTCCGAGGTTGACGCCGGCTTTCTGCGCAAGACCCTGCCCGCGACCCTGCGCCGCTTCGACAAAGGGGGAGACAATTTTTACGATCAGATCAGCGCCATGCACAAGTCGGTGCGCGGCTCCGATCCGGATGCCGCGCTCTACTGGATGTGCCGGATGCTCGACGGCGGGTGCGATCCGCGCTACATTGCGCGGCGCGTCGTTCGGATGGCGATCGAGGACATCTCGCTTGCGGATCCGCGTGCTACGCAGCTCGCCGTCGAGGCGGCCGAAATCTATGAGCGTCTGGGTTCGCCCGAAGGAGAGCTGGCCATCGCGCAGACCGTCGTTTATCTGGCCTGCGCACCCAAGAGCAACGCCGTCTACAACGCCTACAACGCGGTGCGCGCCTTCGTGAAGACGGACCGCACGCGCCCCGTGCCCATGTATCTTCGGAACGCTCCCACGAAGCTCATGAAGGAGCTCGGCTACCATGAGGGCTACCGCTACGCGCACGACGAACCCGGCGCCTTTGCCGCCGGCGAGATCTACATGCCCGAAGGACTCGAGGACATGAAGTGGTACAAGCCCGTCGACCGCGGACTCGAAATCAAGATCAGCGAAAAGCTCGCCCGTCTTCAGGCTCTCAACGACGAAGCCCGCAAGGCCGGCCGGGGACGCAGGCGCGGACAAGGCTAAGGGCCGCGCCATGACGGCATTCGGCTCATTTGCTTTATTTGCCTTTTCTCCGATAAAAGGAGAAAATTAAAAAATCGACTTCTGATGGCCGGCGGCTTTGCTTGCGCCGGCAACTTTAAAGGTAAAAACAATGCTCGACCTGACGATGCTGCGCAAGCAGCTCCCTGAAGTGGTTGCCCGCCTTGCGACGCGCAACTTTGTGTTCCCGGAAAAGGAATTCAATGAACTTGAAGCTGCCCGCAAGACCGTGCAGACCAAGACCGAAGATCTGCAGCAAAAGCGCAACGTGCTCTCCCGTCAGATCGGCATGGCCAAGAAGAACGGCGAGGACGCTTCGGCGTTGATGGCCGAAGCCGCTCAGATCCCGGAAGAGCTCTCGAAGCTCGAAGCCGAGCTTGACGACATCCGTGCTCGCCTCAACGACATGCTGCTTCGCATTCCGAACCTGCCGCACGAAAGCGTGCCGGTCGGCAAGGACGAGTCCGAGAACGTTGAAGTCCGCCGCTGGGGCACCCCGCGCACATTCGATTTCGAGGTCAAGGATCACGTCGACGTCGGCGTGCCGCTCGGTCTCGATTTCGACACGGCCGCCAAGGAATCCGGCGCCCGCTTCGCCTTCATGCGCGGCCAGATCGCCCGCCTGCATCGCGCGCTTGCGCAGTTCATGCTCGATACGCACACCCGTGAAAACGGCTATGTCGAGTGCTACACGCCGTACATCGTGACGGCTTCCACGATGCAGGGCACGGGTCAGCTTCCGAAGTTCGAGGAAGACCTCTTCGCCGCCAAGAAGGGCGGCGCCTTCGGCGAGCAGGAGCAGATGTATCTCGTCCCGACCGCTGAAGTCACGCTCACGAACCAGGTGGCCGGCATGATGCTCAGCCACAAGGATCTTCCGATCAAGGTGACGGCTCATACGCCGTGCTTCCGTTCCGAAGCCGGCGCCTACGGCCGAGACACCCGCGGCATGATCCGCCAGCATCAGTTTGACAAGGTTGAGATGGTCCGCATCGTTCGGCCGGAAACGTCCTACGACGACCTCGAGGAAATGACCCGCAACGCAGAGGGCATTCTTCAGAAGCTCGGCCTGCCCTACCGCGTGGTTGCGCTCTCCACGGGCGACATGGGTTTCGGCGCCACCAAGACCTATGACCTTGAAGTCTGGATTCCCGCCCAGAACACCTATCGCGAAATTTCGTCCTGCTCCAACTGCGAAGCCTTCCAGGCACGCCGCATGGGCGCCCGCTTCAAGGACGAAAACGGCAAGACCCATTACGTCCACACGCTCAACGGCTCCGGTCTGGCCGTCGGCCGCACGCTTGTCGCCGTTCTTGAAAACTATCAGAACGCCGACGGCAGCGTGACGGTTCCCGAAGCGCTGCGTCCGTACATGGGCGGCGTTGAAGTCCTCCGTCCGATTGAGGGCGGCGTCTTCGCTCACTAAGCCCAAGGCAGACGCTTCTTGATCGAAACGCTCAGGAAGGCCGCGGGAGGTTTGACAAAACCTCCCGCTTTCTGTAATATGCAAAACCTGTTCTCCTGACGGAGAACAATCGGAAGGATGGCAGAGTGGTCGAATGCGCCGGACTCGAAATCCGGTATACGGTTATACCGTATCGTGGGTTCAAATCCCACTCCTTCCGCCAGATTCTATGTGAACGGAGCATGGCTTCCGGTCACGATCCCGATTGAAGCCCCGCACTCGGATCGAGCTGCGGGGCTTTATTTTGGCGCCGCCTTTTTCTACAATGGGCGCTGTTTCAGATACCCGTTCGATCGCCCCTCATGACTCCGCAGCACATCATCGAAGCAGCGCTCCTGAGCTCGCGGCGCCCCATGGCTGTCCGTGATCTTCGGCGGCTCTTCGACGACCGGCTGAGCGCCAAGTCCGTGAAGGAGCATCTCGCGCAGCTTCAGGCTTTCTGGGAAGAGCGCGGCATGCGCCTTGTTGAGCTCTCCGACGGCTGGCGTTTTCAAACTGCGCCCGAGATGGGGGCGAGGCTTCAGAGACTTGATGAGGAAAAGCCGCCCCGCTATTCGAGGGCGGCCATGGAAACGCTGGCCATCATTGCCTATCATCAGCCCGTCACGCGGGGCGACATCGAGGAGCTGCGCGGCGTTGCGGTCAATCCGGTCACGCTCAGGCTCTTTGAGGAGCGCGGGTGGATCGAGACGGTGGGGCATCGGGAGACGCCGGGCAGGCCGGCGCTTCTAGCCACGACAAGAACTTTTTTAAACGACCTCGGTCTCAAGAGCCTTGCGGAACTGCCGGGCGCGGATGCCGAGCCGCTTCCCGACTTCCTGTTGTCGGAAGCGATGCCGCCCGAAGCGGCAGCCGACGAAGGGCAGATGCCGCTTCAGAAGGAGATTGATTTTGAGAAACACGAATAATGCTCGCGGCGGCCGCCGTCCGCAGTCCGGTGAACGCAAGCGCACGCCGTTCCGTCGTCCCGGCGAAGGCAATCTGCCCCGCACCCGCCGCGGGCGCGGCGACGCGCCCTTTTCCGAACGTGCCGATCTGGCCTCGCCGCGCGAGGCCTTCGGACAGATGGAGTCCGAGGCTGACGGCTATCGGGGGTTTGCGGACCGTCCCATCGCGCTTGACATCATCGACCGCGCCCGCAAGCAGCAGATGCCCGACGACCTGCCGAGCGAAAAGCTTCAGAAGGCGCTTGCAGACGCGGGCTTGGGCTCTCGACGCGACATGGAGGCTTTGATCGCCTCGGGCGTTGTGACCGTCAACGGCGTGACCGCCTCGGTAGGCGACCGCGTCACGGCCGCTGACATGATCCGCGTCGAAGGCAGGCTCGTGCGCCGCACGCAGGGTTCGTCCTCCACGCCGCGCGTCCTGATGTACCACAAGATGGCCGGCGAGATCGTCTCCCGCGACGACCCCGAGGGCCGCCCCTCCGTCTTTGCGCGCCTGCCGCGCGTCTCGGGCGCCCGCTGGGTGGCCGTGGGCCGTCTGGACTTCAACACCGAAGGCCTTCTGCTCTTTACGACCTCCGGCGCGCTCGCCAACCGCCTGATGCATCCGCGCTATGAGATCGACCGCGAGTACGCCGTTCGCGTCATCGGCGAACTCGAGGCCGAGCAGATGCTCCAGCTTCAGCAGGGCATCGAACTCGAGGACGGCATGGCAAAGTTCGACAAGCTCGAGGATCAGGGCGGCACCGGCATGAACCACTGGTATCTCGTGCAGATCCGCGAGGGACGCAACCGCGAGGTGCGCCGCATGTTCGAAGCCGTCGGCATGACGGTTTCGCGCCTCATCCGCGTGCGCTACGGCGCTGTTTCCCTCCCGAAGACGCTGCCGCGGGGCAAGCGCATGGAGCTGACGCCCGAGGAAGTTCGCGCCTGGATGCTTGACCTCGATGAGGCCGAGAGAAAGATGGCCGCCGACGCTCCCGCCAAGGCGGAGGCGAAGAAGGCGGAGAAGGCCGCGGCCCGCGAGAAGGCCCGCGCCCGCGCGCGTGCCGAAAGCGAAGCCGAGGCCCGCGAAGCCCGTCGAGGCACCCGCTTCAAGGAAGGCAGGTCCGACCGCACCGGCGTGCCGATGTGGGAGGGCCGCGACATGAGCGACCGGCCGACGCAGCGCCGCCGCACGGGCAACCGCTCCTGATCGGAAGAAATGGCTTGAAAAAGCGCCTCTGCGCTTGCATGCAGGCGCTTTTTCACCTACAATCGCGTGTGTTCGTGAAAACCCGAGGCGGTTGATGCAGCCGCGCCCGTTCCTGAGCAAACGTGGGATGGGGCGTTTTCGCGCAAAGGTTCAGGCGGCGCCGCCCAAATGAGGGACGGTGCCGTTGCCCTGCCGGAATGAGAATCCCGAGGCCGCATGTTCTGAAAGGATGTGCATCAGGCTGAAGACGGACCGCCGGCGTCAGAGGGTGTCGAATGGGCGTTTGCCCATTTTTTTTTTGGTTTTTTGTTTTTTTGTGTTCCGGCCGATGCCCGATCTGCCGGAGCCGCTCTGCAGGCGGACCGTTCGGCACGGACGGCGCCGTCAGGACGGGCCGGCCCGAAGCCGTCCCACTTTAGAAGGAAGTTTGATCAATGACCCAATCCGGAGCGCTTAACGAGCTCGTTGAACGTACCGTCGAAGGCATGGGCTATGAGTTCGTGGAACTCGAGCGGCTTGCCAGAGGCCTTGTCCGCGTGACGATCGACACCACCGCCGAAGGCGGCATCTCGCTTGAGGACTGCGAGCGCGTGAGCGATCAGCTCACCCATCTCTTCACGGTGGAGGACATCCCCTACGAGCGTCTTGAGGTGTCGTCTCCCGGCGTCGAGCGTCCGCTCAAGCGCGCCCGCGACTGGAGTCGCTTCGCGGGCGAACTCGCTCATGTCGAGCTCTTTGCGCCCCTTCATGCCGAAGGTTTTCCGGAAGCCGGCCGCCGCAAGCTCGACGGCCGCATCATCTCCATCGAAGGCGAGTCCGGTGCTGAAGTGATCACGTTCGACTTCTCCGAAGTCTTCATCGCCCGCACGCCCACCGCCGCCGTCACGGCGCTTCGCGGCCGCAAGAAGAAGACGGCCGAGGTTCCTCCGGTCCGCGTCTCCTTCCCGCTCTCCGATGTTGACAATGCCCATCTTCTTGCTGAATTGAACTTTAAAGGTCGTTTTCTATGAACTGTCGTGAAATGCTCCAGCTTGTCGACGTGCTCGCAAGCGAAAAGAATGTTGCCAAGGACACCGTCTTCGGCGTGCTTGAAGCCGCGCTTGCCAGTGCCGTCAAAAAGGCCCAGTTCCCCGGCGAGGACGCCGACGTCGTCGTGCACGTCGACCGCGTGACGGGCGAATTCAAGGCTGCCCGCCGCTGGCTCGTCGTGGCCGACGAGGAAGGGCTGCAGGAGCCGGACCGTCAGGAAATGTATTCCGACGTCGCCGACGACTATCCGGAAATCCAGCCCGGCGACTTCATCGAGCGCGAAATCGAAGTGATCGACGTCGACACGACGGGCCGCCGCTTCGCCCAGGATGCCAAGCAGGTCATTCTCCAGCGCCTGCGCGACGCTGAACGTGAACAGATTCTCAAGGAATTCCTCGACCGCAACGAAAGCATCGTGACGGGTACGATCAAGCGCATCGACAAGGGCGACGCCATCGTTGAAATCGGCCGTCTTGAAGCCCGTCTGCCGCGCAACCAGATGATCCCGCGCGAGAATCTCCGCACGGGCGACCGCGTGCGCGCCTATGTCGATCATGTCGGCGAGTCCAACAAGGGCAAGCAGGTGTTCCTTTCCCGCACGTCCCCGGAGTTCATCAAGAAGCTTTTCGAGCTTGAAGTGCCGGAAATCGAGGAAGGCCTGCTTGAGATCAAGTCCGCTGCCCGTGATCCGGGCGTGCGTGCCAAGATCGCCGTTTACGCCCGCGACCGCCGCATTGATCCGATCGGCACCTGCGTCGGCATGCGCGGTTCGCGCGTCAACGCCGTGACGAACGAGCTCGGCGGCGAACGCGTCGACATCGTGCCCTGGAACGAGGAACCCGCCCAGTTCGTGGTCGGTGCGCTCGAGCCCGCCAAGGTCCGTTCGATCGTCATGCTCGAAGAGACCCATACGATGGAAGTCGTGGTCGACGAGGACAACCTGGCCATCGCCATCGGCCGCGCCGGTCAGAACGTGCGCCTTGCTTCCGAGCTCACGGGTTGGCAGATCAACATCATGACCGAGGCCGTCGCCGCTCAGAAGCGCGACGAGGAGGTCGCCAAGATCCGCGCAGACTTCATGGACAGCCTCGACATTGATGAGGCCGCCGCAGACGTGCTCATCGGCGAAGGCTTTTCGAGCGTTGAAGAAATCGCCTACGTTCCCGAGAAGGAGCTCTACGCGATTGAAGCGTTCGACCGCGAAACAGTTGACGAGCTTCGCCAGCGCGCCCGCAACAAGCTGCTCGCCGACGCCATCACCCGCGAGGAGAACCTGCGCAAGGCCGACGAACCGCTTCTGAGCCTTGAAGGCATGGACAACGATCTCGCAAGCCAGCTCGTCGGCCACGGCGTCAAGACGCTCGACGACCTCGGCGAACTCTCGACCGACGATCTCGTCGAAATGACGGGCATCGATGCCGAGCGTGCTAGCAGCCTCATCATGAAGGCCCGCGAGCACTGGTTCGAATAAGCCGGCCAAGGGCGAGGGGAGCGCGAACGCGAATGGCGGAGACCGCGCTCCGGACGGCAGAAGCGTCGTCGAACAAGAAATGGTCTTTTGCCGCGAATGAACAATCGTCGTGCATGCCGCGAACCGAGCGTCCGGAAGGACGCGGGTGCGCAGGTGCAGGCACGGCAGGTGCGTCAGGCTCCCGCCGAGTCCGGCGGCGTCCATGAGACGCCGGGGGCTCCGGTCCTGAGGCACCAAGGAGAAAGGAATTTATGGCCAGCAAAACGGTAAGCGAATTCGCACAGGAACTCAAGGTGGCCGCCAAGACGCTTCTGGCTCAGCTTCGAGCCGCAGGCGTTCAGAAGGCGAGCGAAACGGATGAATTGAGCGAGACCGACAAGGCGCGCCTGCTTGACAGCCTGCGCGTCGAGCGCACGCAGTCGGCTCAGCGCAAGATCACCGTCACGCGCAAGGAACAGAGCGTCGTCAAGCAGCAGGACGGCTCCGGCCGCTCCCGCGCGATTCCGGTCGAAGTGCGCCGCAAGCGCGTCTTCGTCAAGAATCCGCAGGTGCTCGCCGAAGAGGCCGCTCGTGCCGAAGCCGAGGCTGCCGAGGCCCGTCGAGTCGCGGAGGAGCAGGCCGCTGCCGAAGCCCGCGCCCGTGCTGAGGCTGAGGAGCGTGCCCGTGCCGAAGAGGCCCGCCGCGCCGAAGAAGCCCGCATCCGCGAGGAAGAGGAGCGCCGCGCCGCCCAGGAACGTGCCGAA
>CABUOH010000039.1 GCA_902493085.1 uncultured Sutterella sp.
GCGCTGCTATCTTTTTGATTCCAAGGGTCTCGTGACGAGCAACCGCGGCGACAAGCTTGCTCACAACAAGATCCCATTCGCACACGACGTCGAGAACTGCAAGACCTTCATTGAGGCCGTCCGCGCCCTGCGTCCGACAGGCATTATCGGCGTTGCGGCTCAACCGGGTGCCTTCAATGCCGAAGTGCTCGGCGCAATGGCTGAAATCAATGAACGACCCATCGTCTTCGCGCTTTCGAATCCGACGTCTCGTGCGGAATGCGATGCCGCTACGGCATACCGTGTAACGAACGGCCGTGCGCTCTTCGCTTCTGGTTCTCCGTTTGCTCCCGTCGACTTCAACGGCAAGACCTTCGTCCCGCGCCAAGGCAACAACAGCTACGTATTCCCGGGCCTTGGACTTGGTGCCGTTTTTGCCTGCGCCAAGACGATGCCGGTGGGCATGTTCCTTGCCGCCTCCAGAGAACTTGCTGAGCTTGTGAGTGAAGCTGACCTTGAGCAGGGCTCGCTGTATCCGCCGCTTTCCGCCGTGCGTGAAGTGTCGATCAAAATCGGTGTAGCCGTCGCTCAATATGCCTATGACAACGGTCTCGCCGGCAATGAGCGCCCGGCTGATCTTGAGGCAGCCGTCCGTGAATTCATGTACAAACCCGAATAACGTTCGGCTCTGTCCGTGAATGCAAAAAGCCTTCGCGTTGCGGCGCGAAGGCTTTCGTTATTACGGAAAGCAGGAAAAGAAAGCAGGAACGGCGAAGGCGCTCTTTGTGGTATTCTCCCCGACGCCCGAAAGCGGCCGCCTCTCATTTTTTCAGGAAATCGTCCGGCATGACAGATCTGTTCAGTTCGCTCAGAGGTGTGGACACGCAGACCGAGGAGAAGATCCTTGCACGCCTTTACGGCGAACCGCTCGAAAAGTGTCCGGATGGCTTGTACATTCCGCCCGAGGCGCTGCGGGTCTTTCTCGCGAGCTTTGAGGGACCGCTTGATCTGCTTTTGTACCTGATTCGCAAGCAGAAGTTCGACGTCATGGATATTCCGATGGCGGAGCTCACCGACCAATACATGCGTTATGTCGATCTGGTGAGGGAGAGTGATTTGGAGCTTGCAGCGGCTTATCTTGTGATGTCTGCAACGCTGATGCAAATTAAAAGCAGACTTCTTTTGCCTTCTGTGAGGACGGCTGAGGGAACAGAGCCTGAAGATCCCCGTGCAGAGCTCATGCGGAGACTTGAGGAGTATGAGAAGATCCGTTCCGCGGCCGTCAAGCTTCAGGTTCTGCCGAGAATAGATCGAGATTTCAGAATCGCCGCAGCGAAACGCTGCATGCCCGTCGTCGCGCTTCAGCCAGAAGTAACCCCTGAAATGCTGTCGACGGCTTGGGCGGCTGTGGCGGCACGCTTCAAGCTTCGCGGCCATCACAAGGTGAGTCGTCAGGAACTTTCCGTCAGAGAACACATGACGGCGCTTCTCAAGCGGTTGCAGACAGAATCCTTTGTGACAATCGAACAACTCTGGAGCGGTACGAGCGATCGCGAAACGATGACAGTGTGGTTTCTGGCGCTACTGGAACTTGCCAAGGAAGGCATGATCATTCTGACTCAGGCGGCTCCGTATGCCCCGCTTTACGCGACGCTTCCGGAGGAGACTTCGGCTCTGGAGCTTCGTTCCCTCTAGGCACCTTCTCTCATGCTTCGCGGCTGAAAAAGGTGCCATCTTGTTTGTAAGGAAAACCCCGTTCGGGATCATGCCGAACGGGGTTTCGTCATTACAAATGAGTCGTAGAACACTTAGCCTTCATTGCCGAGAAGGGCGCGTCTGGCGGCGGCCTTCTCATCCTGTTCTTTGAGGATGATTTCGGCGCGGGCAAACGCAAACTCCATATTCGGTACGAGATTCGGTCCCAGACGCTGTGCGATGCCGGTGCGCTTGAGCTGAGCGAGCGGATGGCCGGAAGCCCCGGCAATGATCAGCTCGTGATTGTGTCGGTGCAGGGCCCGTGCGTAGACTTCGATTTGATCCATCGCGGAGTTGTCGATGTTGAGGAGATCCGTGAAGTCAAGAATCACGATGCGGGCGGCGGAAGCCGACGTGATGCGGGCGGGGTCGGTCACATGCTCGAGTTTTGAGACGGAACCGAAGAAGAGAGCTCCCTTGATGTGCCAGGCTTCAACCGTGTCGGGCACGTTGAAAGGGAGTGTCACGGGATCCACTACCGTCAGATTGTTCATGCGCATCAAGAAGAAGACGCATGCGACGACAAGGCCGAACTGGACGGCAACCGTCAGGTCGAAGATCACGGTCAGGAAGAACGTGATGAGAAGCGTCGCCTTGTAGGAGAGCGTCATAGAGCGCAGGCGGAGAAATTCTCGCCAGTTGCCCATGTTCCAGGCAACAAAGACGAGAATGGCGGCGAGCGCGCAGAGCGGGATGTTGCTCGCGAGCGGAGCGGCGGCGAGGATGACGACGAGAAGCGTGACCGCATGCACCATGCCGGCAACTGGAGAGAAGGCGCCGGACTTGATGTTCGTGACGGTACGGGCAATCGTGCCGGTAGCGGGAATGCCGCCGAAGAAAGGAACGATCATGTTGGCGACGCCCTGGCCCATAAGTTCCTGATTGGGATCGTGCCGGTCGTCGGTCATCGTGTCGGCCACACGAGCGCACAGCAGGCTTTCAATGGAGCCGAGTACGGCGATCGTGATCATCGGACCAAGAAGCTGTTTGGCGGTGTCCCATTCGAGGTCTGGAATTTGCAGGCTCGGGAGTGACTGAGGAATACCGCCGAACTTGGAGCCGATTGTTTCAACGGGGAGACCGAAGACGGTGACGATGAGTGTGGAAAGCACAAGAACAACGACGGTGCCCGGCAGGTGGGCAAGCCAGCGCTTCCACTGCGGACCGCTCATTTGATAGCCTTTGGGCCAGAACTTCACGATGAGAAAGCTGGAAAGCGCAAGACCGAAGGCCCAGGGGTTGATCGTGCCGATGTGGGTAATGATCGTATTCACCTGGCCGAAGAAATCGGCCGGCATTTTGGCAACCGTGAGACCGAGAAAGTCCTTCACCTGCTGCAGGCCGATCATGACCGCAATGCCATTGGTAAAGCCGATCACGATCGAGACGGGGATGAATTTGATGAAGCCGCCGACCTTGAAAAGCCCCATCAGGAAGAGAATGACGCCGGAGCCGAGCGTGGCGAGCATGAGGTTGCTCAAGCCATACTGGGCAATGATGCCGTAGATGATGACGACGAAGGCGCCGGCGGGGCCGCCGATTTGGACGCGGCAGCCACCGAGAAGCGAGATCAGAAAGCCGGCAATGATGGCGGTGTAAAGGCCGGATTCGGGCGGAACCCCGGAAGCGATGCCGAAGGCCATCGCCAGAGGCAGGGCCACCATGCCAACGGTGAGGCCGGCGGAGATGTCGCGCGACAGCATGCGACTGTCGTATTCCTTCAGGCTGGTGAGAAGCACCGGATGGAATTTGGCCAGCGGAACGTGATGCAGAAATTCGCGGGCCGTTTCTTTGAAGCTCATGTCGAAAACCGGATGAGGTGAGGGAAAATGTCTTATTGTAAGATAAGGCACCCCCCTTAGGAAGAGGATGCCTTTGTTCAATCGCAAGCAAAGGCCAAAAAGATTGGCCTATCGAGCAAATAAGCCGCTCTTATCGGATGCGCATGCCCGGAACAGCGCCGGAGTGCGGTTCGAGCACGAAGAGACCGAGAGACTTGTCATTGGCGTCTGACGCGGCAAGGACCATGCCTTCGGAAACGCCGAAGCGCATCTTGCGAGGTGCGAGATTCGCAATCACAACCGTCAGGCGGCCTTCAAGCTGTTCGGGTTTGTAGGCGCTTGAAATGCCAGAGAAAACGTTGCGGGTGCGTCCTTCACCGAGGTCGAGCGTGAGGCGAAGAAGCTTTGTGGAGCCTTCGACAGATTCGCATTTGACGATTTTCGCAACTCGAAGGTCGATTTTCGTGAAGTCGTCGATCGAGCATTCGGGTGCGATGGCTTCACCGCCGGGCAGAACGGGGTCGGGTTCCGACGCCTTTTCGGGGACGAGAACGTTGAGCTGCTTTTCCATGTCAACACGCTGCATAAGGTGCTTGAAGGCCTTGATCGGGTTTGCGGAGGAAAGCGGAACGGAGACGCTCGTCCAAGAGAGAGGCTCGATGGAGAGAAAGTCTTCGACGCGTGCGGCCGTGGCGGGCAAAACGGGTTTGAGATACAGCGTGAGCAGGCGGAATCCTTCGAGAGCAATCGAAGATACGCGATGAAGCTCTGCTTTGGCTTCAGGCTTCTTGGCAAGCTCCCACGGCTTTTCTTGGTCAACGAACTCGTTGATCTTGTCGGCGAGCTCCATGACGAGACGCGTGGCGCGGGCGAACTCGCGAATTTCAAAGAAACTCTTGATCTCTTCGGCTCGGCTGCGGATGGTTTCGAGCAACGGATCCTGCATGGCGGAGTCGTCAACTCGGCCTTCGAACTTCTTGAAGATGAAGCCTGCGGCTCGGCTGGCGATGTTGACGTACTTGCCGATCAGATCGGAGTTGACGCGCTGGGCGAAGTCGGCCTTCGTGAAGTCGACGTCTTCGACGCGCGAATTCATCTTGGCGGCGAGATAGTAGCGGAGCCACTCGGCGTCCATACCTAGTTCGAGGTACTGCAGCGGAGAGATGCCGGTGCCGCGGCTCTTGGACATTTTTTCACCGTTAACGGTCATGAAGCCGTGGGCATTGACGTGGTCGGGCACGCGGAAGGGCTTGCCGGCAAAGTGAAGCATGGCCGGCCAGAAGAGCGTATGGAAGTAGATGATGTCCTTGCCGATGAAGTGGATCTGTTCCGTGCCTTCGTCGGAGAGGATGCCTTCAAAGTCGAGTCCCTGCTTGTCACAGTAGTTTTTGAGTGAGGCGAGATAGCCGACCGGCGCATCAAGCCAGACGTAGAAGTACTTGCCGGGAGCATCCGGGATGGCAATGCCGAAATAAGGTTCGTCTCGGGAAATGTCCCAGTCGGAGAGGTTCCCGTCCTTGCCGAGCCATTCGTTGTCCTTGGCAAGCACTTCCTGTTGTACGCGAGGCAGGCCGTCCTTGCCCTTGCCGTTGGTCCAGTCGCGCAGAAATTGAACGCACTGCGGATCGGAGAGCTTGAAGAAGTAGTGAGTGGATTTGCGGATTTCCGGACGCGAGCCCGAGAGCGTGGAGTACGGGTTAACGACTTCCATGGGCGAATAGACGGCGGAGCACTTTTCGCAGTTGTCGCCATACTGGTCTGTTGCACCGCAGCGCGGGCAAGTGCCCTTGATGAAGCGGTCGGCGAGAAACATGCCCTTGACCGTGTCGTAGTACTGCTCAATTTCCTTCGTGTAGATGAGACCGGCATCGACGAGGCGGCGATAGATGTCCTGGCTGAGCTCGTGGTTTTCGCGGGCGTCGGTGCTGTGCCAGTTGTCGAAGCTGATGTGGAAGCCGTCCAGATACTGCTTGCGGCCCGCCGCGATTTCCGCGACGAAGGCCTGCGGCGTGATGCCCCGCTTCTGGGCGGCAATCATGATCGGCGCGCCGTGCACGTCGTCGGCGCCGACGAAGTGGACCTTGTTGCCGGACATGCGCTCGTGACGCACCCAGATGTCAGCCTGGATGTACTCCATGATGTGGCCCATGTGGAAGGCGCCGTTCGCGTAAGGCAAGGCGGTCGTAACAAAAAGGTTGCGCTGACTCATCGTCGTGTTAAATCCGAAGTTGAAATGAAGGACGCTTCGCAGAAGCCGAAGCAAACAATTATTTTACCGTAGCGAAAACTCGTGGTGGCGCTGAACGTTGGGCGCAATGCGGCCTTTTCAGACAAATCAAAGGATCGGCGGGTAGAATCCGCATTACGACACGCGCGATGCGCGCGGACATCAACGGAGAAGAATCCCATGACCATTTCCACGGAAGCGATCAAGAGCGCCCTTTCCGCGCTGATCGACCCAGTCACCGGCACCGACTACGTGTCCGGCAAGATGTTCAAGAGTGCCGAAACGGATGAAAACGGCAATGTCAAGGTCTTCATCGAGCTCGGCTACCCGGCCAAGCATCGTGTCGAAGGCGTCGGCAAGGCCGTGGGCGAGGCCGTTCGCGCAGCGGGAGCGGCTTCCGTCGAGGTGAGTGTTACGCAAAACATCATCGCTCACAAGGTTCAGGGCACGTTGCGCGTCATGCCCGGCGTGAAGAACATCATCGCTGTCAGCTCGGGCAAAGGCGGCGTGGGCAAGTCTACGGTCTCCGCAAACCTTGCGCTCGCTCTTGCGCATGAAGGCGCTCGCGTAGGTGTCCTCGACGCTGACATCTATGGGCCGTCCCAGCCCAAAATGCTCGGAGTTTCAGGCCAGCCAGTGAGCGCCGACGGCAAGACGATGGAGCCGATGGAGTCACTCGGCCTGCAGATCAACTCGATAGGCTTCATGATCGAAGAGGACGATCCGATGATCTGGCGCGGTCCGATGGCGGCAGGCGCCCTGCAGCAGCTTATCACGCAGACCAACTGGCACGATCTGGACTACTTGATCGTCGACATGCCTCCGGGAACGGGTGACATTCAGCTCACGCTTTCGCAGCAGGTGCCGCTCACGGGGGCTGTGGTTGTGACGACACCGCAGGACATAGCGCTCATTGACGCCAAGAAAGGGCTTCGCATGTTCCAGAAGGTGAACGTCCCCATCCTCGGCATCATTGAGAACATGTCTGTCTTCATCTGCCCGCATTGCGGCGAAGTCGAGCATATTTTCGGCGAAGGCGGCGCAAGACGCATGAGCGAACAGTACGGCGTGACTCTGCTTGGCGAACTGCCGCTTTCGGCCAAGATTCGTGAACAGGCCGACAGCGGGTTGCCGACGGTCGCTGCTGATCCGGAAGGACGAGAAGCCCTGATGTACCGCGAGATGGCCATGAAGGTTGCCGGGGCTCTGGCCCGCATTACGAAAGACTATACGGCCAAGATGCCGGGCGTCAGAGTCGTCAACGACTGATGTGACAAGAAGAAGGCGCTGAGAGCCTGCGTCAAATCGCAGGCTATTGGAGGCAAAGAAAACAGCGGGGGCGGCCTTGAGGCCGTCCCCGCTGTTTTTGAGCATTTCAGTGCAATCAGTCTTCGTCGAAGTTCGGCGTTTCAACACCGAGCACTTTATGGAGCTTGGGAGACGTGGTCGTGTACTGCAGGAACACGCGCTTTTCCGGGAAGACGTAGTCGCAGGCGGCGAAGGCGGCAAGGGCGCATTCATGGAAGCCGGAAAGAATGAGCTTCTTCTTGCCCGGGTAGGTGTTGATGTCGCCGACGGCAAAAATGCCCGGAATATTCGTTTCGAATCGGGCGGTATCGACGACGATCTGCTTGCGGTCAAGTTCGAGACCCCAGTTTTCAATGGGACCGAGCTTGGGCTGAAGGCCGAAGAACACGAGAAGATGGTCGAGCGGGATGCGTCGCGTGACGCCGTCGGCTCCGGCAACGAGCACTTCGGCAAGCTTTCCGTCGGCTTCGTTGAATCCCGTGATCTGTCCCACTTCGAACTGCATTTCCCAGTTTTCGCACAACTCCTTCATCTTTGCAACGGAAGCGGCCTGAGCGCGGAAGCCGTCACGACGATGAATGAGCACGACGCTTTCAGCACGGCCGACGAGATTGAGCGTCCAGTCAAGCGCGGAGTCACCACCGCCGCAGATGACAACGTTCTTGCCGTCAAAGACTGAAGGATCCTTGCAACTGTAGTGCAGCTGCGTACCTTCAAACTTTTCGATACCTTTAACGCGAAGCGGCCGCGGCTGGAAGGAACCGACGCCGGCAGCGATGATCACGACCTTGGTCATGAAGCGGGTACCGATGCTTGTTTCAACGTAGAAGCGTCCATCCTCCTGCTTTTCAACGCGGGTGACTTCCTGGCCTAGGTGAAAGATTGGACCGAAATGATGGTTCTGCTTGAGAAGGTTTTCCGTCAGCTCATAGGAAGAGCAGACGGGGACGGCGGGAATGTCGTAGATGGGCTTCGTCGGGTAGAGTTCCATGCACTGGCCGCCGACATTGCGAAGCGAGTCGATGACGTGGCACTTGATTTCGAGCAGGCCGAGCTCGAACACCTGAAAAAGGCCGACGGGACCGGCGCCTACAACGACGGCATCGGTTTCAATGAGCTCATCGGTGGGCTCGGCAACAGTCATATAGTCTTCAATAGCCATGGTTCTGTTTCGAATGGGAAAAAGAGAGATGCCTTCCCGTCAGGGAAGGCGGTTGCGGTATTGTCGCATGC
>CABUOH010000040.1 GCA_902493085.1 uncultured Sutterella sp.
GAGAGAATGTCCGTGATTGCGGGATCTCGGTTGGTCCAATCGCCCACGAGAAGCGTGAAGTTCTTTTCGCGGAAGGCGGCCTGCACCTCATCCCGGTCAAGGGCTGCAACCTTGTTGGCCTGACAGGTGACGCACCAGGCGGCGGTGAAGTCGACGAAGACGGGGCGGCCTTCGGCCAGTGCGGTCTTGACCGCTTCTTCCGACCAAGGCTGCCATGCGCCCCGGCCTTGAGACGACGAGGCTCGGTCGAATTCGCCCGTTGCGATGACGGCGATTGAGCCGGCGGCGAGGAAGGCCGTGACGCCCATCAGCACCCGGTTGCGTCCGCGGCCCCATTGCTCGCGGCCGAGCAGCCAGAGCGCGATGGCGGCGGCACCGCAGCCGGCCAGCATCAGCAGCATGCCGTTGAAGCTGATCTGCTTGGAAAGCACCCAGCCGAGCCAGACGACGGCAAGCGCCATCGGAATGGCCATGATCTTTCGGAAGACGTCCATCCAGGCGCCCGGTTTGGGAAGCATCGTCGACCAGCCCGGGAAGATGCAGAGCAGGAGCCACGGCAGCGCCATGCCGAAGCCGAGCGAGAGGAAGACGGCGACCGCTTCAACGGCCGGCTGCGTCACGGCGTAGCCCAAGGCCGCTCCCATGAAGGGAGCCGTGCAGGGGCTCGCGACGATCACGGCAAGAATGCCCGTGAAGAACGAGCTGAGCGCTCCGGTTCTGGGCGCGCTGCGGGCGACGCGGGTGTCGGCAAGGTGACTCGCCGCGGTGAATTCAAAGATGCCCAGAAGATTGATCGTGATGGCGACGAAGAGCACGAGCAGAAGCGAGACGACCCACGGACTCTGAAGCTGGAACCCCCAGCCGAGCGCCATGCCGACGCTTCTGAGGGCGAGCAGCGCCCCCGAGAGCGCGCCCATCGTGACGAGAACGCCGCCCGTGAAGGCGAGGCCGTGCGGCAGCAGCTTTTCGCCGCGGCGGTAGCCTTCGATGAGCTGCAGGATCTTGAGCGAGAGGATCGGGAAGACGCAGGGCATCAGATTGAGGATGAGGCCGCCGAGGAACGCAAAGGCGATTGCCGTGAACGTCGTCACGGAGGCGGCGGTGCCGGCAACGGGCAGTGCGCCGGAGAAGACGGCGGGCTTGGGAACGGCGCCCTTTTCAAGCGGGAATGCGGTTTCGATCGCCCATCCGCCGGCGGCGGGGCCGCCGTCGCCAACGAAGACGCCGGAGAGCGTGTTGCGGGGTTCCTGCAGAAATTCGGGCGCGAGCGTCAAGAGAAGCGAGGCGCTGCCGTCCTTTTCCGTCTGATGCAGGGGTTCGTCGGCGAGCTTGAAGACCCTCTCCTCAAGCGGATAGAAGGTGAGGCTCTTTTCGACATGCACTTCGGAGGCCGGGATCGTCACCTTGAGGCGGTCTTCCTCGTAGACGGCCTGCACGCCGCGGATGTCGGCCACTTCAGGCACGTCGACGATGGCGTTCGAGACGAGGTCGGCTTCGGCCGACGGCTTGGGTGCGACTTCGTAGGGGAGCGTGATTTCGGCCGTGCCTTCGCCGGGGATGCAGACGTCCTTGCAGGCGAGGTAGGAGACGTGGATGCGGATGCGCGCGGAACGTCCTTCGGGAAAGCGCGGAACCTCGGCTTCGAACGGGAAGACGGCGGTGCCGCCGTAGGAGAAGCTGACGATGCCCTTGTCGTTGTGACGTTCCGGAAGCGGAAAGCGCGGATCGGTGAGGCGGATGTCCTTGGGCGTCGTGAAGCTGAACTGCGTCGTGAGTCCGGCGTCGCCCGGCATTCGCCAGTACGTGTGCCAGCCCGGCGCATGCTCGAGCACCACGGCGAGAAGGTTTTGGGCCTGAGGCGTGAGGCCCTTGTTTTGAGCGACGAGCCGCACGGCGACGCTCAGCTCGGGCGCGGGCTGCGCCGAGCGGTCGAGCGTCGAAAGGAAATCCTGGGCCCCGGCGGCCCAGGTGGAGGCCGCAGCGGCGCAAAGCGCGGCTGAGGCAAGCCAGGTCTTGAGGGAACCCATGATCGTCCTTGTGGTCGAGAGGTGCCTTAGGCGGCGATTTCCGCAAACGTTTCGCGGGCGGCGGCGATGGTCGCGTCGATCACTTCGTCGGTGTGCATGATCGAGACGAAGCCCGCTTCGAAGACGGACGGAGCGAAGTAGGCGCCGCGGTCGAGCATGCCGTGGAAGAATCGGTTGAAGGTTTCCGTGTCGGACTTCATCACATCAGCGAAGCCGTGCGGAACGGACGGCAGGAAGTAGAGGCCGAACATGCCGCCGACGCTGTCGGCGCAGAACGTAATGCCGTTGTCCTGCGCGGCGGACGTGAGCCCCTTGACGAGACGGTCGGCGGCGCGGGAGAGCTTGTCCTGGAAGCCGGGTGCCTGAATGCCCTTGAGGGTTGCCAGGCCGCAGGCGACGGCGACGGGGTTGCCCGAGAGGGTGCCTGCCTGGTAAACGGGGCCCAGAGGTGCGATCTGCTGCATGATTTCGCGGCGTCCGCCGAAGGCGGCGACGGGCATGCCGCCGCCGATCACCTTGCCGAGCATCGTGAGGTCGGGCTCGATGCCGTAGAAGGCCTGAGCGCCGCCTTGTGCGACGCGGAAGCCCGTCATGACTTCGTCAACGATGAGGACGGCGCCGTGCTTCGTGCAGAGTTCGCGCATCGTGCGCAGGAATTCGGGGTTGCCGCGAACCATGTTCATGTTGCCGGCCACGGCTTCGACGATCACGCAGGCGATGTCGTCGCCCCACTGGGCGAAGGCATCCTCAAGCTGCTGCGGGTTGTTGTACTCAAGAACGAGCGTGTGCTCCGTCACGGAAGCGGGAACGCCGGCCGAGGACGGGTTGCCGAAGGTAAGCATGCCGGAGCCCGCCTTGACGAGCAGGGAGTCGGAGTGGCCGTGGTAGCAGCCCTCGAACTTGATGATCTTGTTGCGGCCCGTATAGCCGCGGGCAAGTCGGATGGCGGACATGCCGGCTTCGGTGCCCGAACTCACGAGGCGAACCTGGTCCATGGACGGCACGAGCTTGCGGACTTCCTCGGCGATGAGCGTTTCGCCCTGTGTGACGGCGCCGAAGGAAAGGCCCTTCGAGACAGCTTCGTCGACGGCGGCGATGACGTCGTCATTGTTGTGGCCAAGGATCATCGGGCCCCAGGAGAGGATGTAGTCGATGAACTGCTTACCCGTGGCATCCCACATGTAGGGACCCTTGGCGCGGTCGATGAAGCGCGGGGAGCCGCCCACGGAGCGGAAGGCCCGCACGGGAGAGTTCACGCCGCCCGGAATCGAGATCTGCGCACGCTGGAAGAGTTCGTCATTGAGGTCCATTTGTTCAACTCCTGAAAGCATGGAACGTGTCCGCGGCGGCTCCTCTGGGATCGCTGCCGCCGGGGACGGCAAAATGAAAAAAAAGGCGGCCTTCGAAGCAGGCCGCCCGAAAATCAATAGATTGTACCGAAACAGTCTGAACGCACTGTTAAAGAACGAGCTGAGTCAAAACGTGCGTTGAGAAGGAGACGTCCGGACGGTTTTGCGTGCGTCCGGACACCGTCAGAACGCCACGCCCAGCGAGAGCGTGAAGTCGGTCGCCATGGGTTTGAGAACGTAGTTGTCGCCGCGGGCTTCGACCGTGCCCTCGTAGCGGGCGAAGGAGGTGAACATTTCGGCGTTGAGGAAGACGTTCTTCGTCACCGCATAGGTGGCGCCCAGAGACGTGACCGGATGGATGCTGTCGTCCTTTCCGGCGGGGCCCTTCATCTTGGAGTATCCCAAGCCGCCGCCCGCATAGAGGCGAAGGCTGTCAAGAGCGTCGATGTTGTACTGAAGCTGGACGGCCCAGGTCTGGAAGCGGTACGAGCTGCTTCTGTCGGTGCCGGCCGTTCTGATGTCGTGTTCGGAGCGCCGGTACGAGACGTCGGTTGCCCAATGACGGCCCGAATAGTGTCGCATGCCGACGTGCCAGGAGCTGTCGTTCTTGACATTGCTCGGCGAATGCTCTTCGCCGTTGTCCATGTACTCCCAACCCCAGCCGCCGTAGAGGTAGTTGCGGTCTCCGCGCCAAGCGCTCGCAGAGGGCAGCGGCAGATCTCGCCGCTTGGCGTCGTCGATCGTGATCGTGGAGTAGAAGAAGAACACGTTCGTGACCGGGATGTACACGCCGTAGAAGGAAACGTCGTCCGTGCCGACCTTTGCAACGGGCAGCGGCATCGGGAACGGAACCCACATGTAGTCGCCGCGGGCGGAGACGGCGGCCAGGTAGCCGGCGCCGACGTGCAGGCCCGTGCCGGCGATCGGCCAGCGGGCGACCCATTGGTAGCCTGCGACCGGTTCGGGACGGTAGTTGGAGTCGACGAAGTTGACGAGGAAGAAGGCGCGCTCGTTGCCGCGGCTGTCGATGACTTGGCGGCCAAGACCCATGCCGAACGGATAGCCGTTTTCTTCGTGGCGGTTGTCCCAGTCCCAGGTCGGATGATTCGTGTAGGTCGGCACGACCCAGAGGCTGTTGCCTTCCTTCATGATGGCCTTGGAGCCTCGGACGGTGTCCTGCCAGAAGGAGCCGAAGTCGCCGGGACGCTCGGCGGAGGAGGACACGTAGCCGGCCGGCGTCGTGTCGATCAGGGCTTCCAGGAAGCCTGCGTGCGCCTGACCGGCGGCGCAGGCCGCAGCCGCCGTCGCGGCGGCAAGCGTCTTCATTTTGATGTTCATGTTTTTGCGGCCGCCGGGTTCGGCAGGGCGGTCTTCTTGTGGTTGTCGGTTTGGGGAGCGGCATCGCTTCGGCGCATGTGGCGCAAGCCGCGGGACTCGTCATTGTCGCACAACGACATCGGGGCGCACATCCAAAAGCGTCGGAAAAGTCGTCGTCCGAGTTGAAAAACCGCGACAAAGCGGGTAGAGTGCGTCCCCTGACTGCGAAACTTTTCCAGACGATCGTCGGCGGAGCAATCCGCGGGAGGAAAGTCCGGACTCCGCAGGGCACCGTAGCAGCTAACGGCTGTCCGCCGCGAGGCGAGGATTAGAGCAACAGAGACGAGCCGGCGTTGGGGTCGGTTGAAACGGGCAATCTCTACGGGGAGCAACATCAAATAGGCAGCCTATGGTTCGGCCCGGACCGGTTGCGGGTAGATGGCTTGAGGCGTCGCGCGAGCGCCGTCCTAGACGAATGATCGTCACTGCGCCCTTCGGGCGCGGAACATAATCCGGCTTATCGGGGGAGTTTCCGGTCATCGAAAAAAAACGGGGAGTTCGGCTTTTGCCGAACTCCCCGTTTCTTTTTGCCTGATTTCTATATTAGGCGAGTGCGCCTTCGGCTTCGTTGCGGCGAACCTTGATGCGTCCGTCAACGGCGATCGGCTCTCCGCTCTTTTCCGAGATCATGAGCGGATTGATGTCGAGCTCGTCGATGAAGGGCATGTCGGTTACAAGCTGGGAGAGACGAAGCAGCGTCTCCTCGACTCGGTCGATGTCGGCGGGCGTCGTGCCTCGGGCGCCCTGAAGGAGCTTGTAGGCCTTGACGGAGCGAACCATGTCGTGCGCATCTGCGTCCGTGAGGGGCGCAATTCGGAAGGAGACGTCCTTCATGACCTCGACGAAGACGCCGCCGAGGCCGAACATCAGCATCGGACCGTACTGAGGATCGGTGGCGATGCCGCAGACCATTTCGCGGGTTCCTTGGACCATTTCCTGAATGATGACGCCTTCAAGACCGTCGAGAAGGCCGCGGGCGTCGAGCTTTTCGACGAGGTCGCGGTATTGGGCGCGCAGCGCTTCGGCCGAGCCGATGTTGACGCGCACGCCGCCTACGTCCGTCTTGTGGGACGTGGTTTTGGAGGTCATCTTCATGACGACGGGATAGCCGATGCGATCGGCGACGGCGATGGCTTCGGTTTCGTTCGCGGCAAAGCCCGAGCGGCATACGCGAACGCCGTAGGCGTCGAGAACGTCGATGCTCTCGCGGGTCGTAAGCTGTTCGCGGCCGTCGGCAAGCGCGGTGCGGATGATGCTGCGGGCGCGTTCGGCGTCAACCTCAAAAGCGGGAAGAGCACCCGCGGGACGATTGATCCAGAGGCGCTGTTCGTTGAGGCGCGCGAGGCCCTCAACCGCCTCCTCGACGTACATGAAGAAGGGGACGTTGACGTCGGCGGCCGTGAAGGAGGTAAAGAACTCGCTCTTCGTCATGAAGACGCCGACGACGGGCTTTTCAGGATGCGCGGCCTTGATCTCCATGATGGCGCGAGCAACGTCCGTGTCCTTGAGGCCGAGGAACGGCAGATAGATCGTGATGACCATGTCGACGCCCGGATCCTCGAGCACGGTCTCGAGCGTCTGACGGTAGTGCTCGATCGGCGCGGAGGCGATCATGTCGACGGGATTCTTGACGGAGGCGGCGGCAGGCAGGAAGCTGCGAAGCTTCGCCTTCGTCTCGTCGGCGAGCTTCGCCATTCTCATGCCCTTTTCGCAGATGGCGTCGGTGCCCATGATGCCGGGGCCGCCGGAGTTGGTGACGATGGCAACCCGGTCCCCCTTGGGAATGGGACAATTCGCAAAGACCTTGGCGGTCGCAAAGAGGTTCTTGAGGGAGAATTCCCGGATGACGCCCGACTGGCGAAGGAGCGCGTCTGCGGCGAGGTCTGCCCCCGCGAGGTTGCCCGTGTGGGACGATGCGGCCGACGCACCGGCGGCCGAGCGGCCGGCCTTGAGGGCGAGCACGGGCTTTTTCTTCGAGAGGCGTGAAGCGATTCGGCGGAAGTTTGCCGGATCATGGATCGACTCCATGTAGAGCAGGATCTGCTTGACGTCGTCGTCGCCTTCCCAATATTCGAGCGCGGTTTCGGCGTTGACGTCGGCCTGGTTGCCGATTGAGATGAACTGTGCGAAGCCGAGATTGAGATCACGCAGGATGTTGAGGATGCCGCCGCCGAGCGCGCCCGACTGCGAGACGAAGCCGATGTTGCCGCGTTCGGGCAGGGCTTCGGCGAAGCAGGCGTCCATGCGCACGTCGGGATGCGTGTTGACGACGCCGAGGCAGTTCGGGCCGACGCACCGCATGCCGTAGCGGCGGATGCGCTCGAGAAGCGCGGCTTCAAGCTCGGCGCCCTCGGGGCCCGTTTCCTTGAATCCGGCTGAAATGACGCACAGGCCCTTGATGCCCTTTTCGTGGCATTGGTCGATCGTGGTGAGCACGAAGCGCGCATTCACGATGATGACGGCGAGATCCACTTCGCCCGGGATGTCGAGCACCGTAGCGTACGCGGGCAGGCCTTCGATGACGCCGCCCTTTGGATTGACCGGATAGACGGGACCGGCGAAGCCGTATTCGCGCAGGCGCTTCATGATGTCCGAGCCGATGGTGTGCTGCTTGGTGGAGGCGCCGACGACTGCGATTGCGCGGGGCTTCATGATCTTGTTGAGAATATTCATAGAAATTCGGCGCACACGCCTCTGTCTCTTCAGACGGAGGGAGGCGGCGCCGTCCTCCTTTCGTAGTTCGGTTAAATGGGCAGGGATGGGGGACGGAAAAACGGGCTGGTCAAGGATTGGGTTCGAAGGAGGGATCTCCGCGTAAAACGCATGCAGATGAGGCTGTACGGCGCATGCGGAAGCCGATTGGTCAAGCCTATCACATGATGGCCGGCTTTCTCTGCAGGGTAAGCCGAAATCCGTAGCCTGCGAAGGGTTGCGCCCGCGGCTTGCAGGACCTCGAAAAAAGATGTTGCCCGCCTTGACCGTTGCCCGCCTTGACGCTAAAGTGAGACTGCAGAAGTGGGAAAAAGTGGGGGAAGTCCGTCGAAGGACGCCGGGTCGTGCGGCGGCCGGAACGGTCGGCCGCGGGAGGATCGCGAGTGTTTCAAGGCACCTCGCTCTTGTCATTGGATCAGAAGGGACGCCTGTCGATGCCTGCAAGGCATCGGGAGGCTCTTGCCGTCTTGTGCGCGGGAAAAGTCACGGTGACAAGGCATCCGGACGGCTGTCTGGTGCTCTATCCGGCACCCGTCTGGGAAGAGAAGCGCAGGGCGCTGGCGAAGCTGCCGTATTCGGCGCGCGCCTTCGTGCGCTTCGTTCTCGGCAGCGCCGTCGATCTGGAGCCGGATCGTGCGGGCAGAATTTTGATTCCCTCCGAACTCAGGCTGATGTGCGCGCTCGACAAGGAGGTTGCGCTCATCGGAATGGGAGAACACTTCGAGTTGTGGGACAGGAGCACGCTTGAGGCTCGCGAGCGCGAGGCGCTTGCGGCCGGGCTGGATGCGGC
>CABUOH010000041.1 GCA_902493085.1 uncultured Sutterella sp.
AAGGGGATCACCTCGACATCGAGGCCCTGCGCCTTGAAAAGCTTCTCATCTGCCGCGGCATGAATCACGATGGCGTCGGCGGCGGGCAGCACCCCGATGCGAAGCGTCTCGGCGTCGGCCGCCGCTGAAACCATCATGCCGGCAGCCAGCAGGGCCGCCCATAAAGTCTTCTTCAAAATGAGCTCCTTGGAAAAAGTGCGTGCCGCCCCGCAGCCCCACGGCCCCGTCAAAGTCCCACGTTGAGATCCGCATCCGGATCGCCCGAGTCATCATAACGGTACGGCGCATCATCGTCGGGCGGTACGTCGATCGGCATGCCCGAGACGTCATATTCTTTCATACCATCCGGTACAAAATCAACCTCGGCGGGTTCGATCTCGGGCGGCAGCGTTTCGGCCGCGGCGGCCGAGTCGTCCGCCGGGATTGCGGCGGCGCGCGAAGCCGCGCTCGCCGCAAGCGCCTCGCGCACGGCATGGGTTGAGACGCGCGCGTGCGGCGCCGTCTCTTCGGGGGCAGGCGCCGATTCGGGCGCTCCCCTCAGAAAACGCTGCAGCTGAGCAACGATCGGGTTCGACGAGAGCGGCGCGTGATCAGTCTCCGAAGCCTTATCGGCCGCACGCTGGCTCTCGAACTTCGCCTGCGTCTCCTGGCGAAGCCTGTACTCGCGCTCGGAAAGGCGGGCGTCGTCGGCAAGACGCTGGAGTTCGGCCCTCCGGGCATTGAGCCTTCGCATGGCCTCGAGGTCTCTGGCCGCATCGTGGGCGAGCATTTCAATGCGCGCCTTCGTGCGTTCGAGCTCAAGCTCGATGAAGGCCTTTCGCACTTCGAGGCGCGCACCTTCTTCAGGTGTGCCCGTTGAGAGCTCCTCGGCAAGAAGCCCTTCGTAGGCGGCGATGCTGCCGCTCTGGGCGAGCCTCATGAGAAGAGATGCGGGATTGACGCGACCGCCTTCCTCATCCTCGGCCGCAGCGGCGCGCCATACCTCGACGATGCGTTCGGCGGCCGGGTGCGTGCTGGCCAGAAACTCCTCCTCAATCGAATGGCTGAATTCGCTCACGAGATGAGGATAGGAAAGAAAGCACTGAAGCATGCGTTCCCGAACATCCTTGACGCGCACGCGCGGCTCGGGCGCAGGCCTTGAGGGCCAACGCGAAAAGCGCCCGTCGCGCCTTGCGTCAAAGCCGCCGCGTCCCCGCTGCCAGCCGCCGGTCGACGACGGGCGCGGGGAGACGGGCTGAACGAGGCCGTATTGGCGCTCAATGTCCTCGGCCTGCAGCCGCGCAATGCCTGCGAGTTCGCGAATGAAGGCAAGGCGCAGGATGGGCGCTTGGCGCATCGAGAGCACCCAGGGCTTGGCCTCGGCCACGACCTTTGCGCGCTCCTCGGCGTACATGAGCTCCTTGCCGTCGAGAAGAAGCCGCTTCATGAAGTCGGTGAGTCCGTAGGCTCTTTCGATCTGGCGCTCAAACCCATCGGCGCCTTCGGCCTTGATGAGGCTGTCGGGATCGTGCTCGGGCGGCAATATGATGAAGCCCGCCTTCTGCACGTCGGTGATGACGGGGAGCGCCGCCTCGAGCGCCCTGCGGGCGGCCTTGCGGCCCGCGGCGTCGCCGTCGAACGAAAAGTAGACGCTGTCGGTGAGCTTGAAGAGCTTTCTGACGTGCTCGGGCGTGATCGACGTGCCGAGCGCGGCGACGGCCTCCTCAAAGCCCGCCTGCGACAGCTGGATCACGTCCATGTAGCCTTCGCAGACGATGGCGCGTCCCTTGGCGTAGATCGACTCGCGGCCTTCAAAATAACCGTAGAGCTCGCTGCCCTTGTGGTAGATGGGCGTTTCGGGACTGTTGAGATACTTGGGCTGTTCGTCGCCGTTCATCGTGCGGGCGCCGAACCCGATCACAAGCCCCTTGGCATTGCGGATCGGGAACATGATGCGTCCCCGGAACGCATCGTAGCGCCGGTCGTTCTTGACGTTGACGAGACCGCACTCCTCAAGCGCCTTGTCTGAATACTTCTCGCCGAAAAGCGTCTGCAGGGGATGCCAGTCATCGGGCGAATAGCCCAGACCGAACTTCGCGGCCGTGGCGGCCGAGATGGCCCGGTTCTTGAGGTAGTCTGAGGCTCGAGTGTTTTTGCGAAGCTGCTCCGTATAAAAGGCCGCCGCCTCGCCCATGTAGTCGGTGAGCGTGCGGGCCTTTTCGCGGGCCTTGATCCGGGCGGGCGATCTGTCCTCGGGGACCTCCATCGCATAGTAGCCCGCGAGCTTTCTCACGGCATCCGGAAACTCCAGCCCCTCGTACTTCATGATGAAGCCGATGGCGTTGCCCGCCTCGCCGCAGCCGAAGCACTTGAAGAACTGCTTCGTCTGGCTCACGGAAAAGGACGGCGTCTTCTCCTTGTGGAAGGGACAGCAGCACATCCAGTTGCGCCCCGCCTTCTTCAAAGGGACGTAGCGGTTGATCACGTCGACGATGTCGGCGCGTTCAAGCAGTCCTGTGATAAAGCCCTCGGGAATCATGGATGGTCTTGCTAGGGGAAAAGGCGTGGATCTTCCGCCCGGAAGGGGCGGCGGGTAGGATTTTGATTATAGAGCCTTGAGCGGGCCGGCTCTCGGGTGCCTCCTGAGGGCGCCCAATAAAAAAGAAGGCCGCCCAAGAGAATCTCTTGAGCGGCATTCCTGCGTTATGAACGTGCGGCTTAAAGCAGCCGCACCCGCCATGCAGTTGACGTCGACTTAAGCGGTGAGCTTCGCCTTGACGAGAGCGCTGACCTTGCCCATGTCGGCACGGCCCGTCACCTTCGGCTTGACGATCGCCATCACCTTGCCCATCGCAGCCATGCCCGTCGCGCCGACTTCGGCAACGGCGGCATCAATGACGGCGGCGATCTCTTCGTCGGAAAGGCCCTTCGGGAGATACGCTTCGAGCACCTTGATTTCGGCCGATTCCTTGTCCGCGAGATCCTGGCGGTCGCCCGCCAGATACTGCTGAACGGAATCCTGACGCTGCTTGACCATCTTGGCGATCACCGAGAGGATCAGGGCATCGTCGGCCTCGATCTGTTCGTCGACCTCACGCTGCTTGATCGCGGCAAGGAGCAAACGAATCGTGCTCAGACCCGCCGCGTCATGCGCACGCATGGCAGCCTTCATATCTTCGCGGATTCTGTCCTTAATCATCACCATCCTTCGTGAGGAAAAATTGTTTGTCTGTGGAGCTTTGTGCTGCCGCCCAACCGACAGCACGGGGATCGTCGGCCTTCAGCCTCCGACGCCCGGGCAGAAACTCTGATTAGTAGAGCTTCTTGGGGAGCATCATGCTGCGCAGGCGCTTGTAGTGGCGCTTGACGGCAGCAGCCTTCTTACGCTTACGTTCAGCGGTGGGCTTTTCGTAGAACTCGCGGGCGCGGAGTTCGGTAAGGAGACCAGACTTTTCGATGGTGCGCTTGAAGCGGCGGAGGGCAACTTCAAACGGTTCGTTTTCTTTAACGCGGATAGTAGGCATTAGAACCTAACCTCAGTAAACAGTGTGATGACCCGGAAATCAAATTGAAACCCTCCGGCATCTCTGGTTCCGGGACAAGAGACGGAGGACGCAATCGAGCAAAGACGGCCCCTGAGCGGAGCCGTCCGAATGTCGAGTCCGAGATTTTGACATAAAACACTGGGAAAATTCAAACCGAAGCACCATTTTTTTGCACGTCTGCGGCAAAAAGGCTCTAGAATTTTCGGCACTATGCTAGTTCTCGGTATTGAATCCTCCTGCGACGAGACGGGAGCCGCTCTGATTTCAGACACGGACGGCCTCCTCGCAGACGCCCTCTACTCCCAGATCGACATGCACCGCGCCTACGGCGGCGTCGTGCCCGAGCTTGCGAGCCGCGACCACATCCGCCGCGCCGTCGCACTCGTCGACGAAGTGCTCGCGAAGGCCGGCAAGGCACGCGAAGACATCGACGCGGTCGCCGTGACGGAAGGCCCCGGACTCGCCGGCGCGCTGCTCGCGGGCGCAGGCGTCGCGCACGCCATCGGCTGGGCGCTCGACGTTCCCGTGCTCGGCGTGCATCATCTTGAAGGGCACCTCCTCGCGGCCCGGCTTTCGGATCCCGCACCCGAATTCCCGTTTCTCGCGCTTCTCGTCTCCGGCGGGCACACTCAAATCATGAAGGTGGAGAAGTTCGGCAGCTACGAGCTTCTCGGCCAGACTCTCGACGACGCAGCGGGCGAAGCCTTCGACAAGACGGCCCAGCTCCTCGGTCTTCCCTATCCGGGCGGCCCTGCCGTGTCCGCACTCGCCGACCTGGGCGAGCCCGGCGCGATCGAGCTTGCCCGTCCGATGATCCACGCGCCCAATCTTGACATGAGCTTCTCCGGCCTCAAAACCTCCGTGCTCACGGCCGTGCAGAATGCGCCCGACGCGACCTTCCGCCGCAATCTCGCGCGAGGCTTCGTCGATGCGCTCGTCGACGTGCTCGCCGCCAAGCTCGTGCGCGCCATGAAGCAGACCGGACTTCGCAACGTCGTCGTGGCGGGCGGCGTCTCCGCCAACCGCCAGCTCAGACAACGCCTCACGGCTGAAGTTCGTCGCCGCCGCGGCACGATCTTCTACCCGCCCATGAGGCTTTGCACCGACAACGGCGCCATGATCGCCGCCGCGGGCCTCGCGCGACTCGAAGCCATGACGCCCGAGGAGCTCGGTGCGCTCAAGGCGAAGCGAAGCTTCGGCGTCAACCCGCGCTGGCAGCTCTCGACCCTCTGAGGCCCGTCGTCCAAACCGCCCGAACGGAAACCGCAAACGGCAAAAAGGATTCGTGCTCCATGCAAAGCGCGAATCCTTTTTCGTTTTTAGCCTCCGGGGCCTTTCAGTTCGAGCAGCGCCTCACTCTTCGTTCGCGCAGTCGACCGGTATCGCTCCGAGCACGTCGACGAGCACCTTGGGGTCGATCCCCACCTGGTAGCCGCGGCGTCCGCCGTTGATGAAGATGTGGTCAAGCTCGAGAATCGTTTTCTGGACGTAGACGGGCATCTTCTTTCGCGTGCCGAACGGGCTGGTCCCGCCCACCATGTAGCCGGAATTGCGCTGAGCCTGTTCGGGCTTGCAGGGCGCAATGTGCTTGACGCCCACCTGACGCGCGAGATTCTTGGTGGACACCTCGCAGTCGCCGTGCATCAGGATGACGAGCGGCTTGGCGTGCTCGTCCTCCATGATGAGCGTCTTGATCACGTGATGATGATCGATCCCGCAGGACGAGGCGGCAAGCGCCGTGCCCCCGTGCTCGACGTATTCGTAGGACTTTTCCTCAAACGGAATGTCGTGTTGCCTGAGCCACTGCGTAGCGGGCGTCAGGCTCTGATGCTTCACTTTCGAACCCATTTTCTTCTTGCGTGCATATATATAGAGGAAGCGGAAGGAAGGATTGTGCCCGAAACGGGCGGATGCGGCGCTCAAGCCGCGGCGCATCCATGCCCGAGCGCAAGATCGGACGAAGCCTTTACCTTGCGCGCCTTATTCGGCATCCTCCTCGCGCAATCCCTTCGGGAGCGGAAAGACGACGTTCTCCTCGACGCCGTCGAGCGCAACGGCGGGTTCGGCATTGAGATTCGCCTCAAGATAGCGGAGCACGCCCTGCACGAGGGATTCCGGCGCGGATGCCCCCGCCGTGATGCCCACGCAGGCAACGCCCTCAAACCACTTCGGATCGATGTGCTCGGCCGTGTCGACGAGATAGGCCCGGGCGCCCTCGCGCTCGGCCACCTCGCGCAGACGGTTGGAATTGGAACTCGTGGCGGAGCCGATCACGAGAACGATGTCGACGCCCGAACGGGCAAGCAGCTTGACCGCCTCCTGACGATTCGTCGTGGCGTAGCAGATATCCTGACGCTTGGGTTCCTGAATGAAGGGAAAGCGATGGCGAAGCGCATCGATCACGGCCTGGCTGTCGTCGGCGCTGATCGTCGTCTGAGTGACGTAGGCCAGACTGTCGTCGTTCGTGTAGGGAAGCGCCGCCACGTCGGCCGTGTTTTCAACGAGCTCAATGCCGCCGTCGACCTGGCCCATCGTGCCCTCGACCTCCGGATGCCCCGCATGCCCGATCATGAGCACCGTCCGGCCTTCCGCACGCATGCGCGCAACTTCGCGGTGAACCTTGGTCACAAGCGGGCAGGTGGCGTCAAAGACGCGAAAACCCCTGCGTTCGGCCTCTTCAGAAACGGCTCTCGGCACGCCGTGAGCCGAGAAGACGACCGTCGCCCCCTCGGGCACTTCAGCCAGATTGTCGACGAAGACCGCCCCGCGTTCGCGCAGGCTGTTGACGACCGTCCGGTTGTGCACGATCTCGTGTCGGACATAGATGGGCGCGCCGTAGATGGCAAGCGCACGCTCAACGATCGCGATGGCGCGCGTGACGCCCGCGCAAAAGCCGCGCGGCTGGGCAAGAAGAACCTTCATAGAAATGTGGCGCATGCATCTCCATGCCATTATTAAAAGTGGCAAGGGGAAAATGAAGCGCCGCCCTCCTTTCGTCGTTCGGTTAAATGAGTTCTTCTCCTGCCTGAAAGCAGAGAAGCATGAGTATTTTCGGCCCGCGCATGCCGACAAGGCGTCCGCCGGCCGACGTCCCGGACGGGAAACGGCCGCCTGCGTCCCGAAGGCGCGCATCACCGTCTCGTCCGAACGCCTCTCACGGCGTCGGAGACGCGCATACGGACGAAATTTTCCGTTAAGTCTAAAGTTTTTTGGGAAAATCCGCACACGCATCAAAAAAAACGGGTAGAATGCGCTCCACGCTCAAATCTGCGCACTGCCGACTCCCTGTACTGACACAGTGGGGCGTCAGCCTGTCATGCGGTGTCTCGCACTGCAGAGGCAGGTGGCATGCGAACATGAGGAGGCGTATAATTTCTCTTTTATGCGCTCGCGTGGCCGCCCCCAGGAGGGATGGCCTGCGAGATGTTTTATTTTCATTTCACTGGAGTTAGAGATGGCACGAGTGTGTCAAGTCACCGGTAAGGCGCCGATGGTCGGCCATCACGTCTCGCACGCGAACAACAAGACCAAGCGTCGTTTTATGCCCAATCTGCAGTACCGCCGTTTCTGGGTTGAAAGCGAAAACCGTTGGGTTCGTCTGCGTTTGACGACGGCCGGCCTTCGTACGGTTGACAAGATTGGTATTGATGCGGTTCTGGCGGACCTCCGCGCCCGCGGCGAAATCTAATTAAGGGAGTTTCACCATGGCGAAAGGCGCTCGCGAAAAGATCAAGCTTGAATCCACGGCCGGTACCGGTCATTTTTACACCACCACGAAGAACAAGAAGACCTCTTCCGGCAAGATGGAAATCTCCAAGTTCGATCCGGTGGCCCGCAAGCACGTGATCTACAAGGAAACGAAGCTCAAGTAATCTGAGCATTCGATTCGGCGAAAAAGCTCGGCAATTCATAACGGCCGGGCTTTTTGCTTATCCGGGAAGACAAAAACCATGGCGGCGCAGAACTTCATGCAAAGTTCGGCGCCGATTTTGCATCTCTCGCCCTTTCCTCGCCGAGCTCCATGCAAAAGGCCGCCGCCCCCGTCAGGTGTCGGCGGCCGAATCATTGTCCGGGCCAGTGCCGGAAAGCTCAGTCGCGCTGAAGCACGGCGGCAAAGAATCCGTCGGTGCTGTTGACGTGCGGAAGCATCTGGAAGTAGCTGCCGAAGCGCTCCCACTGGGAAGCGTCGAACTGAATGCTCTGCTGAGCAAACACGTCGGCCGCAGGCACGAGGTGCCATTCGGGATGCGCTTCAAGGAAGGCTTCGACCACCTCCTGATTTTCCCGCTTGAGCATCGAACAGGTGGCGTAGACCATGCGTCCGCCCTTCTTCACGAGGCGGGAGGCGTGTTCGAGCACATCCTTCTGAATCTTGTTGATGCGCTCGAGTTCCGAAGGCGCAAGACGCCACTTCAGATCCGGATTGCGGCGGAAGGTGCCCGTACCCGTACACGGCGCGTCGATCAGCACGCGGTCGAACTTGCCCTGCAGACGGCGGATGCGCTCGTCGCGCTCGCTTCGGATCGCGATCGGATGCACGTTGGAGAGACCGGCGCGACGCATGCGGGGCGTGAGTCCGGCCAAGCGCTTTTCATTGACGTCAAAGGCGTAGAGGCTGCCCGTGGAGCGCATCAGGGCGCCGA
>CABUOH010000042.1 GCA_902493085.1 uncultured Sutterella sp.
TTTTTCAGCCTGTTTCAGCAACCAGTTGACGGCTTCTCCGAAGTTCTTGACGGGCTGATCGTCCTTTCCCCGGGCCACGCGAGCTCCGGCGCCTATGATGCCGCGGAGCATCGCTGCGCTTTCCTGAAGTTTCCTGTAGTCAGCCGAGAATGTGAATTCGGGTGTGACGCTCGTCGTCTTGTAATTGCCGTGCCTGAGTCGATGGACTTTGAGCAGGTGCTTCTCATCCTCTTCGTCATAGATGGCCTCTACCTTGACGTTGGGATCGCGGAGCTCTTTCTGGAGCGCTTCGGCCGTATGCTGCGAGGTGAATTCATTCTCAAGGTTGATGTCTACGCCGGCGGCGATGGCTACGAGCACGGATTTGTCAATCACTCCCTGCAGTCGAGCGATGACGTCGCTCGACTGCAGGTATTCGTTGACAAGCATTTCGAGCTCGGAGCCGCGTATGGGCGTGTCGGCATCAAAAGCGGCTTTGGTGCGGTAGAGACGCGCGTCTTCCATGGCGATTTTGAGCAGATAGTCGCTCATTTCGCGTTCGTCCTTGAGGAACACGCCCTTGTCCGCCTGATTTTTCTTGACTTTGTAGAGCGGAGGCTGGGCGATGTAGACATGGCCGTTCTCGATGAGTTGCGGCATCTGGCGGTAGAAGAGCGTCAGAAGAAGCGTTCGGATGTGCGCACCGTCCACGTCGGCATCGGTCATGATGATGATGCGGTGATAGCGCAGTCGTGAGATGTCGAAGTCCTTGCCGATGTTTGTGCCTAGGGCCAGCGTCAGCATGCGGATCTGCTCAGAGTCCAGGAGCTTGTCCTGAGACGCCTTCTCCACGTTGAGCACCTTGCCGCGCAGCGGAAGAATCGCTTGGAACTTGGAGTCTCGACCCTGCTTGGCCGAGCCGCCTGCTGAGTCGCCCTCCACCAGAAAGAGTTCGCTGTTGGCCGGATTCTTTTCACGGCAGTCGGCAAGCTTTCCGGGCAGTCCGCCTCCGGAAAAACTCTTGCGTGAAATGTCACGGGCCTTTCGGGCCGCCTCGCGTGCACGGGCAGCGGCAACGATCTTTTCGCAGATGATCTTGGCATCGGCAGGATTCTGCTCCAGGTAGAGTTCGAGCTCGCGGGTTACGACCTCTTCGACAGCCGGACGAACCTCGCTCGAGACGAGCTTGTCCTTGGTCTGAGAGCTGAACTTGGGCTGGGGCACCTTCACGGAGAGGACGCAGGTCAGACCTTCGCGCATGTCGTCGCCTTCCGGCTCAATATCCGCTTTCTTGCTGCCGCTCTTCTTACCGATTTCGTTGGCTGCGATGTAGTTTTTGAGAACTCGAGTCATGGCCGCGCGCAGACCGGTCACGTGCGTGCCGCCGTCACGTTGAGGAATGTTGTTCGTGTAGGCGGAGAGAACCTCGCTGTAGCCGTCCTGCCACTGCATGGCAATCTCAACTTCAATGGGAATGCCGTTTTCGTAGACTGTTTCCTTGGCGTGGAAGATCTTCGGATGAAGTACCGTGCGGCTCTGGTTCTTAAACTGAACGTAGGCGACGAGCCCCTTGTCCGTGAGCAGCTGCGCCTCATGCGCCGTGCGCTGATCCTTGAGCTCGATCAGAACGCCGGAGTTGAGGAACGAAAGCTCGCGCAGGCGCGAGAGTAGGGTGTCATAGTTGAATTCCGTGATTTGCTCGAAGATCTGAGTGTCGGGCAGGAAGTGCACTTCCGTGCCTCGGCGGCTCGTTGGACCGAGAAGCTTCATCGGCGAGATGAGGACGTCTTCGCCGGTAGCCGGATTCTTGGCTGTTTCGGAGAGGCGGTTTTTCACCTTGCCGCGCTCAAATTCGAGAAGACGGGCTTCGCCGTCTCGACGCACAATGAGACGCAGCCAGGTTGAGAGTGCGTTGACGCAGGAGACGCCGACGCCGTGCAGTCCGCCGGAGATCTTGTAGCCGTTGTTGTCGAACTTCCCGCCTGCATGCAGTTCCGTCAGAGCGATTTCGGCAGCGCTGCGCTTGGGCTTGTGCTTGTCGTCCCACTTGATTGAAGAGGGAATGCCGCGTCCGTCGTCTACGACGGAAATCGAGTTGTCCGTGTGAATGGTGACCTGAATTTTTGTGGCGTAGCCTGCAAGTGCTTCGTCGATCGAGTTGTCTACAACTTCGTAAACCAGATGATGAAGCCCGGAGCCGTCGGCGGTATCCCCGATGTACATGCCCGGACGCTTGCGAACGGCCTCCAGGCCCTCCAGAATCTGGATGCTGTGCTCGTCGTAGGTGGAGTCAGTGGTCGGATGCTGATCGCTGTTCGTGTCCATTTCGGTCATTGAATAAATCCTTCGGCAGACTGGCCGGAGGCCGGTCTGCAGTAAGCGGTATGCAGGCAACGGTGAGTGCCGGCTTGTGTTCTTGTCGTGTGTTCCAGCGGTCAGATGCGCATCGGCATTACGACGTAGCGGAAGCGATCCTGCGACTCGGGCATCGTGATCAGCACGCTGCCCGAGGCGGTGGAGAAGTTGAAGCGGACGGTCTTGTTCTTGAGGATGCCGAGCACTTCAAGGAGGTAGGTGATGTTGAAGCCCATGTCGAGTTCGTCATGCGTCCAAGGCACATCGAAATGCTCGAGAGCTTCTTCATGGTCGTTGTTCACGCTTTGAATCTTCAGGCCTTCTCCGTTGAGAATCCAACGGATGCCGTGGAACTTCTCGTTCGTCATGATGCCGACGCGGCGAAGGGCGTTGGCGATGGCCTCACGCTCAAGCTCAAGTGCGTTGGGATTCGTATCCTGAGACGGCAGCACGCGCTTGTAGTCGGGAAAGCGCCCCTCAATCAGCTTGCTCATGAAGGTGATGTTGCCGAAAGAGAAGCAGACCTGAAGATCCGTGAACTGAATGCGGACGGGCGTGTCGTCTTCGGGCAGGAGGCGGATGAGCTCGCGAACGGTCTTGCGAGGGATGATGGCCTGCATCGGCGTGTTTTCGTCATCAACGTCAACTTCGCAGCAGGCTAGGCGATGCGTGTCGGTGGCAACGGTGCGCAGCTTTTTGTCTTCAACAACGAAAAGCACGCCGTTGAGGTAGTAGCGAACGTCCTGACTTGCCATGGCAAAGGCGGTCATCGTGAGCAGGTATCGCAACGTGCGCGACGGGATGATAATCGTTGTTTCCCATTGGCCCTCCTTGAGGACCGGGTATTCGCTGGCCGACAGCGTCTGGAGCTGAAACTTGCCATTGTTGCTGCTGATCGTGAGGCCGCGTTCGTCGAGGTCGAAGTCCACTTCGTTGGAGGCGGGGAGCGCCGTAAGAATGCTTGCAAGCTTGGCTGCGTTGACCGTGAAGCGCGTGTCAACGCCTGCCACGCCGACCGGGGCTTCCGTGCTGATCTGGATGTCCAAGTCGGTGGCGGAGAATCTCACGCTCTCGCCGTTCTGTTCGATCAGGATGTTGCTCAGAATCGGCAACGTCTGGCGTTTTTCAACAATGCCTTCGACGATCTTGACGGGTTTGAGCAGGGGTTCGCAGACGCTCTGGATGTTCTTCATAACAAATACTGGGTGAAAAATTCAAAAAAACGGGTTCCGTCCGTGATTGTCAGCCCTTGATCATCTGCTCGAGCACGTGGATCTCGTGATTGAGTTCGGCGTTGCCTTGGCGTTCCTGGGTGATCTTGCGCACGGCGTGCATGACGGTCGTGTGGTCTCGGCCGCCGAAATTGGCGCCGATTTCAGGGAGACTGTGCTGAGTCAGTTCCTTGGTGAGGTACATGGCGATCTGGCGGGGTCGGGCGATGTTTGCCGGACGACGCTTCGAATGCATCTCCGCAACCTTGATGTTGTAGTAGTCGGCAACGGTTTTCTGAATGCTTTCGATTGTGATCAGGTTGTTGTTGACCGAGAACTGATCTCGAAGGACATGCTTGGCGATGTCGATCGTGATTTCCTTGGCGGCCGACGGCTGAAACTGCTGGTAAGCGATGACCTGCTGAAGGGCGCCCTCGAGTTCTCGGACATTGGACTTCAGGCGCTTGGCGATGAACATGGCGACTTCTTCAGGGAGTGCGGCGCCGAGCGCCCTGGCCTTGTTGAGCAGAATGGCGATGCGCATTTCGAGTTCAGGTGGCTCAATGGCGACGGACAGGCCCTGAGAGAAGCGCGAGATGAGGCGTTGCTCGATGTCTTTGAGGTTGCGCGTGTACGTGTCGGCCGTGAGCACCACCTGCTTGTTGTGCGGTACGAGAGCTTCAAAGGCGCGATAGAACTGAGCTTGCGAGCCTTTGGCGCCTGAAAACGACTGAACGTCGTCAATGAGGAGCAGGTCAAGGTTGCGGTAGCGCTCGTCGAACATCTGAAGTGCCTTGCGAGAGCTCGAAGAGTCGCGCGTGGCGGTTGTGTACTCGCTGATGAAGTCCTGAGCGGAAATGCATCGTACGCGGGCCTTGGGATGGAGGTCGAGATAGCGATGTCCGATGGCCTGCATCAGATGAGTCTTGCCAAGCCCGACCCCGCCGTAAATGTAGAGCGGGTTGTACTGCATGCCCATGGTGGTGGCCACGTGCTCAGCGGCGGCAACAGCAAGCTGATTGGCGTTGCCGTTGACGTAGTTTTCGAAAGTGAGCCCGGGAAGAAGCCCCGTTTCCTCACGGCGCCTTTCAATGTCTTCCAGGGTCGGCCCTTTGGGTTGGGCGAGGGGCGGGACGTCGCCCGCACCGGTGCCCGCGGCCTGCAGGGTGACCTTCACCTGAGTACCGTGAAGATGCACGGCCACATCCTGGATGGTTTTCAGATAAGTCGCGCGGATCGTCTGCACCTTGCTTGCAGGAGCCTCGATGATCATGTCGCCGCGGTCGCTGTCCCAATGCACCAACTCAATCGGCTCAAACCAATTGGTGATGATCATAGGGGGGAGCTTCATTGCTTTGATCTGTGCGAGACAGTCTTGCCAGAAGTTGTTCATGACGGACCTAGATGTAGATTGAAGGCTTGCCGGTACGGCCTGCTGAGCAGGGCGGGGCAAGGAAGGTGAATGTATTATTTTAGCCCATTTGCCCGTGGATAACTGTGCTTGAGGATAACTTATCCACAAAATGGTGTGGATAAATTTTTCATTGAATATCAACGCATTAGGTTTTGCGGGAAAAGACATCGGAAAAGATTTACACAAGCCGATGTGGTGCAGCGGGCCTAGACCCCCAGATGTTGTGTTTCGAGAGGCTTTTCTTGAGGAGCTTCAGAGCGAACGTCGTGACGGGGCGCGATTTTTTGTGGTTTTTGTTTGACAAATCCACCTTCTTTGAGTTCTAATATCAGACTTTTCGTAACTCGGCAATCTCGATGATTGCGGGGCTGCCGGCGGTACTGCGGGCGGCATCGCACAGAACAAAAGCGCCGGCTTGCGAAGACCTATTTGGCTAGCCCGTTTCCAGAACGATTGACATGGGACTGTGTGGCTGGCATACCCCTGTTGTTTTCTCCTCGTGCTGCACCGACGTGCGCCGAGGTTCATGCCTATCGAGGAATAATCATGGCTACCAAACGTACCTATCAGCCTTCCAAGGTCAAGCGTGCTCGTACGCACGGCTTCCTGGTTCGCAGCCGCACGAAGGGCGGTCGTCGCGTTCTCGCTCGCCGTCGCGCTAAGGGCCGTCACACCCTGGCTCTCTAATCGGCTCGTTCACGGCCGGTAACGATCGCCGTGTCCAGCTACACTGCGGCCCCCTTTAAGTTCCCCCGTAGTTTGCGCATCATTAAGAGTGCGGACTATGGGGTGCTTGTGCATACGCGAAATGAAAATACTTTCCGACTCGCGTCGAAGTATTTTTCGGTCAACGCGATGAAGTTCCCGGAGAACCCGGGCAGGCTTCGCTACGGCATCACCGTTGGCAAGCGCAATGCCCATCGTTCCGTGGATCGTGCACTGGTGAAGAGAACCTTGAGGGAGGCTGCAAGGAAACAAGCCCCAGCACTTGCGGCGCTTCTCGGCGAGCAAGGCGTGGGGCTTGACGTTTCTTTACGGCTCAAGGTTTCCTTGAAGGAGATTCCCGGCATCGATCAGGGCGTTTGTGCTCTGAAGCAGTCCTTGCGAAATGATGCGCAGGCATTGATGGAAACGCTTCAAAGGCGTCTTCCGAAGCTGCTTGCTCCGAGCAAGGGCGAGTGACGTGGCGGCGAAGCTTTTGCGGATGTTGGTCAGACTGTATCAGCTGACTTTGTCGCCGTGGGTGGGAAGGAGTTGTCGATTCGTTCCCACGTGTTCAAACTATGCCATTGAAGCACTCGAAAAATACGGTGCTGTCAAGGGAACTTATCTGACCATCTGTCGTCTGCTGCGCTGCCATCCTTTGGGAGGCCGCGGGCTGGATCCCGTGCCGGCGAAATTCCGCTGGCGTTGCTGGTGCAGCGAGTGCATGACGGAAGAACAAAACAAGGGATCTGCGGATCTTTTCAACATCCAAAAGAAGTAGTGGATAAAAATGGGAAAGGACATGCAACGCGCTCTTTTGTGGGCGATTCTTTTTACCTCCTGCTTCCTGCTGTGGGACAACTATCAGGTCTACAAGGGCGAGAAGTCCTTTTTCCATACGGAGGCCGTTGAACAGCAGGTGGCTGCCGATGCGGCCTCGGGCGTTCCGACAGGCAAGGATGTCGATGCTTCGGTTCCGGCTGCCGCCGCTGCCGTCAAGGATCCGGTCGTTGTGGAAACCGACCGAATGAAGGTCACCTTCGACCGTGAGGGCGCCGTCATCGTTGGTACCGAAATGACGCTGATTCCTCGTCAGGCTGACTGGACTGAAGTGGGGCTGGCGGGGCTCATTCTGGACCGAAAGCCAGCTGAAAATCTCGGCAACGTTGATCTTCTGGAAATCACAAAGAATCGCACCTACGTTGCTCAGAGCGGCCTCGTGGGCGGCAACTTCCCGAATCATAAGGATCAGTACAGGCTTGTCAGTCAGAAGCTCAAGATGGAGGATGCCGACAAGCTCGACGTGGTCTTTGAGGCCACCAAGGGAGGCGTGACGGTCAAGAAGACCTATACGTTCAACCGAGGTCATTACGGCATTGATGTGTCGACGGAAGTCGTCAATAACAGCGGCGCTGCCATTCAGCCGTCCGCCTATTATCAGCTTACCCGCGACGGCGGCAAGCCTGAGGGCGAAAGCTCCATGTACTCCACGTACACGGGTCCTGCCTTCTATTCCGACGAAGAGAAGTTCCAGAAGCTTGAGTTTGAGGATATTGCCGACAACAGTGCTTCCTTCGAAAAGTTTACCAACAACGGTTGGCTCGCCATGGTTCAGCACCACTTCGTGAGCGCTTGGGTTCCTGCCAATGGGGAAGAGCGCGAGAACTATGCTCGCGAGGTTGGCAAGAACCTCTACGCCGTGGGCACGCTCGTGAAGCTCAACACCGTTGAGCCCGGCAAGTCCGTAACTGACAAGGCCGTTCTTTATTCCGGTCCGCAGGATCAGGATCGGCTTGAACAGATTGCCCCTGGGCTTGAGCTCGTGGTTGACTACGGTTGGCTGACGTTCCTCGCCAAGCCCATCTACTGGCTTTTGTCTTTCCTCTATGGCATTGTTGGCAATTGGGGCTGGGCCATTGTGCTCCTGACCTGCATTGTGAAGGCGATTCTTTATCCTGTTTCCGCCGCAGGCTATCGGTCGATGGCTCGCATGAAGGAAGTCACGCCGCGCATGAAGCAACTGCAGGATCGATACAAGGACGACAAGCAGCGCCTCAACCAAGCCATGATGGAACTGTACCGTACGGAAAAGATCAATCCGGTCGGCGGCTGTCTCCCGATCATGCTTCAAATTCCGGTGTTCCTTGCCCTCTATTGGGTGCTTCAAGGTTCTGTTGAGTTGCGCGGGGCTCCGTGGATCCTTTGGGTTCATGACCTTGCAATGCCCGATCCCTGGTTCGTGCTTCCGGCGATCATGGCTGTGACGATGTTCCTGCAGATCCTGCTTAATCCGAAGCCCACCGATCCGACGCAGGCCCGCATGATGTACATCATGCCGGTGGTTTTCTCGGTGATGTTCTTCGTGTTCGCGTCCGGCCTCGTGCTTTACTGGCTCACGAACAACGTTCTGTCGATTCTCCAGCAGTGGTGGATCAACAAGACCATCGCC
>CABUOH010000043.1 GCA_902493085.1 uncultured Sutterella sp.
GATGCGGTCGCCGTCTACACGGCCGATCTCGACGCGAAAGCTGTTGCTTCCAAGATCAACTGCACCTAAAAGCATCTTGTATGCTCCAATTCCTAATTGATTATTCCGGGGCTGTAGCGGGGGTGTTTGGATCGAGTCCAACGAGCGCATTGGCAAACTGAACGGCATTGAAGGGCTGCAGGTCGTCGATGGCTTCGCCTACGCCGATGAAGTAGATCGGCAAAGGATTTTCAGGACGCATTTGCGTAATGGCGACGAGCACGCCGCCCTTGGCGGTGCCGTCAAGTTTCGTGACGATGAGACCGGTGAGTCCGACTGCGGCATCGAAGGCCTTTACCTGAGTGAGCGCATTCTGGCCGTTGGTGCCGTCAACGACGAGTATCGCCTCGTGAGGGGCGCCGGGCATGGCCTTGTCTTGAGAGCGGCGGATGCGCCGAAGCTCTTCCATGAGGTTGATTTGGGTGGGCAGACGGCCGGCGGTGTCGGCAATGACGACGTCGGTGCCGCGCGCCTTGCCGGCGCTCACGGCGTCGAAGACGACGGCCGCAGGATCACCGCCTTGTTGGGCAATGACTTCAACCTTGTTGCGCTCGCCCCAGACGGCGAGCTGTTCGCGGGCCGCGGCACGGAATGTGTCGCCGGCGGCGAGAAGCACGGTTTTGCCGCGCTGACTCAGGTATTTGGAGATCTTTCCGATGGAGGTGGTTTTGCCGGCACCGTTGACGCCCGTCATCATGATGACGAGCGGATGGGCCTGTTCGATGTCGAGGTCGCGCTGTGCGGGGGCAAGCATACGTGCAATTTCATCGCGAAGTGCGAGGCGCACCTCATCTTGCGTTTTGAGCCCCTTAAGCTTAATCGTGTCGCGCAAACGTTGTAGGATACGAGTCGATGCCTGCACGCCGACGTCGGCTGTGATCAGGGCGTATTCGAGCTCTTCAAGAAAGTCGTCGTCGATCACGCCGCCTGAAAAAAGGCCGACGATATTGACGCGCGTTCTGGCAAGACCATTTTTTAATCGGGAAAACCATCCCTCGGAAGATCCAGTCATATTTCTCTAATGGCAGTTCGAAAGAATTCAAGGCGCTTGGGCGCAAGTAACTCAAGTTTAGCAACGCCCGCACGCGTTAGGGGAGCGGGAAGCGTACGAATTGTGTCCGGCAGGTGGAAGCGCAGCGTGGTGTCTGTTGCCTGTGCCGAAGGGCTTCGGCCGACCTCCGAGCGCGTGAGGGAAACGGTTTTTGATTGGTTGACGCACCTCTTTGGAACCCTTGAGGGGGTTGATGTGCTGGACATGTTTGCCGGGTCCGGCGCCATGGGGTTGGAGGCAGCGAGCCGAGGAGCAGATCATGTTGACTGGCTTGACATTTACCGGCCGGGCATCGCGGGCATCCGTCAGGTGCTCGCGCGGCTGGGGGCAGATGAGCACAAGAAGGCCAACGTTACTGATGCCTTTCGTTTTTTGCAGGATGCTCCACGCTGCTACGACTTGATTTTCATTGATCCTCCCTTCGGCCTTGATATGCAGGTGAAGGCGGCGCGGGCGGCGCTCGATGCGCTGAAGGATGAAGGTCTTCTTTATGTGGAGTCGCCTGCGGAACTTCTGAGAGACCAAGTGTTGGAGTCGTTAGGCGTCGTGCGCGTGCGCTCAGGCAGCGCAGGCGCGGTGCGCTTTGAATTGCTTGCAAAAGCCGGCAGCGCCATGGCGGCACAGGCGCGGCCGTCCAAGGAAGAGAAGAGGAGCAGAAAATGACGACGGCTGTTTATCCCGGAACCTTCGATCCCATGACGAACGGGCATGTTGATCTCGTGCGCCGTGCCTCGCGGATCTTCGAGCACGTTATCGTGGGGGTGGCTGAAAGCCGCAAGAAGCTCCCGCTACTCTCGCTCGACACACGGGTGAGGCTTGCCTGCAGACTTTGCGAGCAGTTCGGCAACGTGACGGTGATGCCCTTCAAGGGCTTGCTGAAGGATTTCGTTGATGCGAACGGTGCTCAGGTGATCGTTCGAGGGGCCCGGGCCGTGAGCGACTTCGAATACGAATTTCAGATGGCAGGCATGAATCGGCAGCTGATGCCCGATGTTGAGACGATTTTCCTGACCCCTTCGGATCAATTCCAATTTGTGAGCGGAACCTTTGTGCGAGAGATTGCGAAGCTTTCTCCCGCGGATGCTGCTCGCTTTGTGACGCCGGAAGTGTTGGAGGCATTGATTGAAGCCTGCGCTGACAAGAAGGAGTAGATGATGGCGCTGATGATTACCGACGAATGCATTTCCTGCGGCGTTTGTTTGCCCGAATGTCCGAACGGGGCCATTGTGGACGATGAGGGTTTTTTGCGCATCCGGGGCGGACGTTGTACGGAGTGTGTGGGCTTTTTTGATGTTCCCAAGTGTCGGGAACTTTGCCCGGTGAGCCATTGCATCGTTCCAAATCCTCATCGGCCGGAAAGCCGCGAAATGCTGATGGAAAAGCATCGCCGCCTCGAACTCAGAAATCGGGTGGAGGCTGCGATGAGGGCGACGGGCTTCTGATAGGGCTTGTCAGACGGGTTGGCGGGCGCTAGGGTTCTCCGGTGCCTTTTCCTTGCCCAGGAACTTGTTTGCCCATTCGGGAGGTTCGATATCCGGCAGCTTGAACTCGGGCAGCTTGAGCTCGGGAGCCTCAAGGTTGTTCCACCAATTTTCGAGCTCTTGACGGAGGCGTTCCTGGAGATTGTCGATCGTCCAAGGAAGTTCACCAACGTGTTCGAGCGCCGAAGCTTGGGCTGCCGGCCAATCGGGCGTCCATAAAACGGGATCCGCTTGAATGCGGGCTGGCATCGTGAAGAAGGGCGAACCGTTGCCGGTGCTGAAGTCGATTCGAGTGTCGAAATGACCATAGGCCCCAGTAAAAAGGCCCTTCCAGTTTTTGCCTTCAGCTCTGCCGTTTGTGATGGTCCAAGTGCCATTGTGGAGATCAAGATTGCATGCGAGCGTGGAGAAGGCGGTGCGGCTGTTGCGCAGGAAGGCGCTTGCGGGAAGCGTTGCGGGCTGAACATCACGCATGATCTTCGAGGCTAGTTCGAGATCGGCTCCGAGAAATTCTCCGTCATGGGCTTCGAGCCGGATTGACGCGCTGGTTTGGGATGCATCATGGAGAAGGCCGGAGGCTTCAAGCGTGCCGGAGACAGGGCCGCTCAGGAGGGAGGGAAACAGCTCGCGGGCTTCAGCGTTTTTCCAATTGCTGTGAATGTGCCAAACGCCATCGGAGGAGCATTCGGCGTCAAAGGGGAGGGAAGCATCGGCAACCTTGAGTGTGCCATCGACCACGTAGGCCTTCCCGGCGCCTGCGACAAGACGTCCGGAAGTTTCATGTCGGCCGGCGTAGGGCGCCTTAAGCATGAGGTTGAACTCTACGGATGTATCAACGTCATGCAGGAGCGTCGTGGATTTCGCCAGATTGACGATTGTCTTAAGAGGAATGTCTCCCAGAACAACCCGGCCGGAGATGCGGGGGATTGCGGCAAAACGGTGCGGGAAGAGCGCTTGGTCGGCTGTCACAGGCACGGCGTTCGAGAGTGACAGATCCAATGTGGCGGACGCGCCTTGAAGAGTGCCGTTGAGTTCTGCACGGCCTTCGCCGATGGCGGCGTTCCAGAGCAGTCGGCCAGTGAGGGTTCCCGTGTTGGAGGAGGCTTGCGCGCCGGAGAGCCGTTCTTGGGTGGAGACGGAGATGGTTGGGATGTCGAAGCGGCGTTCGGCGAAATCAGCCTTGAGGACCGAAGAAGCCGTCAGGGTGCGGACGCCGTCGGCAGATGTCAGGGTGAGGGTTGCCGACAGAGTGGGTGAGGCAAGCACGTGGTTGTCGACCGTTAGAGTCGGTGCGGAAAGCTCGAGCAACGCGTCATCTGAGCGCTTCAGAGACAGCGAGAGGTTGGCGACTGAAGCGTTGCCGTTGGCGAGGGCAATTTTGTCGGCGCGTCCGGAGAACTCGGTGCGCCGACCGCGAACATCACCTTTGAAGTCTGCAAAGAGTTGCTCGGATTTGGCGGCGAGGAGTCCCTGCGACCAGTCGGTAATGCCTCGAAGATTGGCGTTGCCGAGCATTTCAGGCATTTTGATGACGCCGTCAAGGCTGTACGCTGCCCCCGCTTCGCTCAGGTTGCTGATTGAAGCGGAGACGTTGTTGATGTACGCCCAAGGCTCGGAACCTGTTTGAGGGGCGTAAAGGTAGACGGCGCCTCTGTGAACGACGAGGCGTTCGACATCGAAGGCAATTGGCCTGATCGTGCTTTCGACCCAGGTTCGAACGTCTTCAGGAGACGTGTCGTCGAAGGCAAGTGAAACGTCAGATATTGTGATTTCGGATATGCGCGGACTTCGAGTGAAGAGTGCCAACGGGTGAAGCGTGATGGTTGCGGCAGGGATGTTGCCGTGGACAGTGCCGTCGGTGCTTGTGAGACCGGCATCCTTGATCGTGAATTTCAGGCTCGGCAGGCGGGCGTCGATGTTCAGGCCGCCCATTTCGATCTTGAGCCCGAGGTGCTGTGAGAGCGTACTGGTCATGCGGGCAGAAATGCGTTCGGGCGTGACGAAGGCGTAGAGCCCGGCAACAAGCACCAGCAGGAAGAATGCGAACGTGGTGAGAGCTAGCAGTAGTGAGCGCACATAGCGCATGGCGGAATCCTCTCTTTGAGTCTTTGCGCGAACAAGTTTGCCACAAAAAGAGGGTGCAGGCGGAAGCCTGCACCCTCTCAAAGAGAAGACGCTCCGGATCGTCAGACGCTCTGTCGAATCAGGTAGTCAAAAGCGCTCAGAGAGGCTTTGGCGCCTTCGCCAAGAGCGATGACGATTTGCTTGTAGGGGACTGAAGTGCAGTCGCCTGCGGCAAAGAGTCCGGGGGCCGAGGTCGTGCAGCGGTCTGAGACCGCGATCTCACCGTAGGCATTGAGTTCTGCAACACCGTCAAGCCATTCGGTGTTGGGCTTGAGACCGATCTGAACGAAGCATCCGTCAACGTCAAGGGATTCGGTTTCACCTGTCTCGCGATTGAGGTAGTGGAGCTTTTCCAGCTTTTCGTTGCCCGTGAGCTTTGAGGTGCAGGCGCGGAACTTGACGGTGACGTTCGGGAGCGAGAGGAGCTTTTCCTGAAGCACCTTGTCGGCTGTAAGTTCCGAGCCCCGCTGCAGAAGCACGACGGAGGAGGCGATGCCGGAGAGGTCGATGGCGGCTTCGACGCCGGAGTTGCCGCCGCCGACAACAGCAACCCGCTTGCCCTTGAAAAGGGGGCCGTCGCAGTGCGGGCAATAGGCAACTCCGCGACCCTTGAAGTCTTCTTCGCCTGGGACTTCCAGCTGCTTCCAGCGGGCGCCCGATGCGGCGATGACGGTCCTGGAGCGGAGTTCTGCACCGTTTTCCAGCACAAGCTTCCACAAGTCGCCTTCACGGGCAAGCTTGGCAACGGCATGCGGCGTAATGATGTCGATGTCATAGGCCTTCAGATGGGCCGTAAAGTTTCCGGCGAGCGCCGTGCCGTCCGTCTTGAGGATGGATGTGAAGTTCTCAATGTCGGCTGTTTCGTTCACCTGTCCGCCCAGACGGTCGGCAACGATGCCCGTGCGCAATCCCTTGCGGGCGGCATAGATAGCTGCCGTACTGCCCGCCGGGCCGCTGCCGACAACGAGAACGTCAAAAGGGGCTTTGGCACTGATCGAGGCTTGGGCCGCTTCTGCGACGGAGGTGTCGAGCTTGGCAAGAATTTCGGAGAGTTCCCGGCGGCCGGAGAGAAAGGGTTGGCCGTTGAGAAAGACCGTTGGAACGGCCATGACGTTGCGTTTGGCGGCTTCGTCTCTGAAAAGCGCGCCGTCGATGATGGTGACGCTGGCGTTCGAATTGAGAATCGAAATGAGATTGAGCGCCTGAACGACCTCAGGACAGTTGTGACAGGAGAGGGAGATGAAGATCTCGAAATTCAGCACTCCGGCGAGGCCGGCGATTTGCCGTGCTTGCTCATCGGAAATTTTGGCTGGATGGCCCCCGGTCTGCAGAAGTGCGAGCACAAAGCTTGTGAATTCGTGGCCCATCGGCAGACAGGCGAAGCGGATGCCCTCATGGCCGCCCTGAGGGGCGACTGTAAAGCTGGGACGGCGAACGGAGGCGTCGGGCTCGACTTCATAGGAAATCTTGTCAGAGAGCTCGGTGACTTCCTTGAGGAGCGCTTCGATGCTGGCACTGTCCTGGGAGCCGTCAAGAGCGGCCCTGAGCACGATGGGACGGCGGAGTTTGGTGAAGTAGCTTTGAAGCTGGGCTTTGATGTTGGCGTCAAGCATGATGGATGAGGGCATTCGCTTGTGTGGATAAGGAAACAGGCCGCGACCGTACGGGTCTGCGGCCTGTCTGAATCAGCCGATCCTTAAATTAGATCTTGCCGACGAGGTCGAGAGACGGCGTCAGGGTGGCGGCACCGGGCTGCCACTTGGCCGGGCAGACCTGGCCGGGATTGGCGGCAACGTACTGAGCAGCCTTCACCTTGCGAAGAAGTTCGGAGGCATCGCGGCCGATGCCGCCGTCGTGATGTTCCATGATCACGATCTTGCCTTCGGGGTTGACCACAAACGTGCCGCGTTCAGCAAGGCCGTCAGCCTCGATGAGTACCTGGAAGTTGCGGGCGAGCGTTGCCGTCGGGTCTCCAATCATCGGGAACTGGACCTTGCCAACGGCGGCGGAGCTCTCATGCCAGGCCTTATGCGTGAAGTGCGTGTCCGTGGAGACGGCATAGACTTCAACGCCGAGGGCCTTGAATTCGGCGTAGTTTTCGGCGAGGTCTTCAAGTTCCGTCGGGCAAACGAACGTGAAGTCGGCCGGGTAGAAGAAGACGACGGACCAATGACCCTTGAGGGAGGCTTCGGTCAGTTCGACGAATTCGCCGTTAGCATAGGCCTGAGCCTTGAAGGGAAGGATTTCGGTGTTCAGAAGGGACATTTTTTAACTCCGGTATGAGACGAGTGAGAAGGAGTCTCATTTGTTGATGGATGTATGTTAGTCAGTTTTTATGCTTCTGTCAATTGAATAAGTAAAAAACTATTGCCGGAGGCGGAAAAAAACCGCCGTTGACGGCGGTTTGCGCTTCAGTTCTTGAAGCGGCGGCGAAATTCCTGCTTGAGGTTGGGGGCAAGCCTTTCAAGAGCGTCCATGGTGGAGAAGATGGAAGCGCGGCCCCGTTGCGAGAGGTCGCGAAAGCGAGACAAAAGCTCGTTTTCCTCTGCCACGGGGACGTGACGTTCGGCAGTGATGATGAATAAGACATCGAAGCCGCAGGCAGCCAGGCGAGGCAGGCGGTAGACGCCGGGGTCGTCCTCGCCGCTTTCGAATCGTTCATAGACGGGGATCTGTACGCCAAGCAATTGTGCGATCTGTTGCTTGGTATAACCAAGGCGTTCTCGTTCATGACGGAGACGCTCTCCGATTTCCTGACGCTTTTTGGTGGAGGTTGTGGCCATGACAGCGTGTGGCAATTAGTTTGGATGCCGTCAGTATAACGGGATACGAAAGAGAAAACGGGAGGTCGCCTTGAAGGCGGCCTCCCGTTGATGCTTATGAAGCTAAGGCGTAGAAAACGCTTCCCTCGGAGCAGAGCGCGAGGACGCCCTTCAATGTTTAGACGTTGAAGAGGAAGTTCATGACGTCGCCGTCCTGAACGACGTAATCTTTGCCTTCGGCACGCATTTTCCCGGCCTCCTGAGCACCCTTTTCTCCCTTGTAGGCAATGAAGTCTTCATAGGCGATCGTTTGGGCTCGGATGAAGCCTCGCTCGAAGTCGGTATGGATAACGCCGGCGGCCTGCGGCGCCGTGTCGCCCTTGTGAATGGTCCAGGCTCGTACCTCTTTGACCCCGGCCGTGAAGTAGGTCTGCAGGCCGAGCAGGTCATATCCGGCGCGTATGACGCGATCAAGACCGGGTTCGGACATGCCCATGTCGGCGAGGAACATTTCCTTGTCCTCGTCGTCTAGGTCGGCGATGTCGGCTTCGGTCTTGGCGCAGACGGCTACGACGGGAGAGTGTTCGGAAGCGGCAAACTCACGAACGGCATCGAGCAGCGGATTGTTTTCAAAGCCGTGATCTTCAACG
>CABUOH010000044.1 GCA_902493085.1 uncultured Sutterella sp.
CAAGTTTACGGTTGAAGGCGACCTCCGTCGCGAAATTCAGCTCTCGATCAAGCGTTTGATCGACCTTGGCACCTATCGTGGTATGCGTCACCGCAAGGGTCTTCCCTGCCGCGGTCAGCGTACTCGTACGAATGCTCGCACCCGCAAAGGCCCGCGTAAGGCCGGTGTGACGCTCAAGAAGTAATAAAGGACAACTATGGCTGGCAATAATTCCAAGCAGGCTGCTGCGCAGCGTGCTCGTAAGAAGGTCAAGAAGGTTGTGACGGAAGGCATCGCTCACGTGCATGCTTCCTTCAACAACACGATCATCACGATCACTGACCGCCAGGGCAACGCCATTTCGGCGTCTTCCTCCGGCGCTCAGGGCTTCAAGGGTTCCCGTAAGTCCACCCCGTTCGCTGCTCAGGTTGCTGCGGACGTCGCTGGCAAGGCTGCTCTTGAATACGGTCTTAAGAACGTCGAAGTCCGCATTTGGGGCCCCGGTCCCGGCCGCGAATCCTCGATTCGCGCCCTCAATGCGCTCGGCATTCGTGTGACGTCTATCCAGGACGTGACGCCGATTCCGCATAACGGTGTGCGTCCCTCCAAGCGTCGCCGCGTCTAATTTTTCATTTTTCTGTTGAATCCCGTGTCCACATGCATACTGAGGCACGTGGACTGAATGTAGGGATACCTACAGGATAAGAGAGGCAATTTTAAATGGCACGATATCTCGGTCCTAAGCTCAAGCTTTCGCGTCGCGAAGGCATTGATCTTAATTTGAAGAGCGCCCGTCGTTCGTTTGAGTCCAAGGTCAAGGACGCCGGTTCCAAGCCGGGCCAGCACGGTAAGATTTCCGGAGCCCGCACGTCCGACTACGGCTCTCAGATGCGCGAAACGCAGAAGGCCAAGCGTCTTTACGGCGTTCTCGAACGTCAGTTCCGTCGTTACTTCGCGGAAGCTGAACGTATCACCGGCAACACCGGTGAAAATCTTCTCGCCCTCCTTGAGTCCCGTCTGGACAACGTGGTTTACCGCATGGGCTTCGGCTCCACGCGCGCTGAAGCCCGCCAGGTGGTTTCTCACGGCGCTATCCTTGTCAACGGCAAGAAGGTGAATATTCCTTCTTATCACGTCAAGCCGGGTGACGTCATCTCCGTGCGCGAAAAGGCCCAGAAGCAGGTTCGTATCGCTGAAGCCCTCGAATTGGCTCAGCAGAACGGCTTCCCGGGTTGGGTGAGCGTCGAACCGAAGAAGTTCGAAGGCACGTTCAAGAACGTTCCTGCTCGCGATGAAATCGCTTACGAAATCAACGAAGCCCTCATCGTCGAACGCTACTCCCGCTAATATCGCTTGAATGTACTTGCGGAGCACGGTGTAGTGCGCTGTAGCTCCGCAGACACAAGGCAGGAAAAGCATCGGAAAACGCGGTCACGCAAGTGTCCGCGTTTTCTTGCCTAAAGGGGCCGTGTTGCCGGTCTCATTTGAAAGCGTCCTTTTCTTTGAGGGCGCTTCCAAATGGTCTACAATGGCCGTGCGGCAGGGCAGCCGCCGCAATTTCAGGGCTGTCGCCTTATTCGTTCTCGGGCTTAACGCGCCCGGGGGAATGTAAAGGATCCATAACTATGGCTAACACCACGCTTTTGAAGCCGACTTCCGTTGATGTCGCGCTCTCTGAAAACAATCCGAATCGCGCCGTTATTACGCTTGAACCGTTCGAGCGCGGCTACGGTCACACGCTCGGGAATGCGCTTCGCCGCATCCTTCTGAGCTCCATGATCGGCTTTGCTCCGACGGAAGCCCAGATTACCGGCGTCGTTCACGAATACTCCCAGATTGATGGCGTTCTCGAAGACGTGGTTGACATCCTGCTCAACCTCAAGGGCGTTGTCTTCAAGCTCGAAGGCCGCGATGAGGTGACCGTCATCCTCCGCAAGGATGGCGAGGGCGTCGTCACCGCTGCCGACTTTGACCTTCCGCACGATGTGTCTGTCGTTAACCCCGACCATGTGATCGCCCATCTCTCCGGCGGACGTCTTGAAATGCAGGTCAAGGTTGAGAAGGGCCGCGGCTACCAGCCCGGCGACGTTAGAGCCTTCCGCGATGATTACTCCAAGGCCGCCATTGGCCGCATCATCATGGATGCCTCCTTCTCCCCGATTCTCCGTGTCGCCTATCAGGTTCAGGCTGCACGCGTTGCGCAGCGCACCGACCTCGACAAGCTTGAAATGACGATCGAAACGAACGGTGCCATTGGACCCGAAGATGCTCTGCGCGAAGCAGTACATATTCTTCAGGATCAGCTTGCTGTTTTCGGCACGATCCATCAGGACATGGCTTCCAATGAAGTTGTGGCCGATGAGGACGAAGATGTTCCGCCCCCGCTCGATCCGATTCTGCTCCGTCCTGTCGACGATCTCGAGCTCACGGTTCGTTCCGCCAACTGTCTCAAGGCCGAAAATATCTACTACATCGGCGATCTTATTCAGCGTACCGAAAACGAGCTTCTCAAGACTCCGAATCTGGGTCGCAAGTCTTTGAACGAAATCAAGGAAGTTCTCGCCGCTCACGGTCTTACGCTTGGCTCTCGTCTCGAAAACTGGCCGCCTGCTCAGGAACACTAATGCGTTGGAAGGCCGTTTGACACACCGGGTTGAGGTGTAAATTTTCACCTGATTTCGTTTGACGGCCGATTGCCGCTGTGCAATAATCCCCGCTTGCCGTTTCGGCTCAAATGGGCGTGATTGAGAAGTCACGCCCATAGCTTTCACCCGACCGCTCGAATTTCTTAAGAGATAGAAGACTCGGGGCAAGCCTGCCGGTCAACACCGGCATCATTTATAGATACTTTTAGGAAATTACAAAATGCGTCACCGTCTTGGTCTCCGCAAGCTGAACCGTACCAGCGCTCACCGTCTCGCCATGCTTCGCAACATGATGTGCTCCCTCATCAAGCACGAAGCCATCAAGACGACCCTTCCCAAGGCTAAGGAACTCCGTCGCGTTGTTGAACCGATGATCACCCTTGCCAAGGAACCCACCGTTGCCAACAAGCGTCTCGCCTTCAATCGTCTCCGTGACCGTGAAGTCGTTTGCAAGCTGTTTGATGAGATCGGTCCGCGCTTTGCGAACCGCAACGGCGGCTACACCCGTATCCTCAAGATGGGCTTCCGCGTTGGCGACAACGCTCCGATGGCCTACATGGAACTCACGGAAAAGGCCGTTGCCGTTGAAGAAGTCAAGTCCGAAGAATAAGTTCTGAGGCTTTACTTGCTATAACAAGGGCTCGATCGTCGTTGCGGTCGGGCCTTTTTTGTAATGGAGGCAAGCATGGACGCCATGCGCATCGACAAGTGGCTTTGGGCCGCCAGATTTTTCAAAACGCGCACCCTCGCTCAGGAGGAGGTCGGGCTCGGGCGCGTGCTCATGGACGGTCAGCGCATGAAGCCGTCGCGAGATGTCCGAGTTGGAGATCGCCTTTCAATTAGGCGTGGCGATGAGGTCTTCCATATCTATGTAGAGGCCCTCTCGAACGTTCGAGGACCTGCGAGCGAGGCTCAGAAGCTGTATCGCGAGACCGAAGAGAGCAGGATGCAGCGCACCCAGATGAAGGAGATGCTCAGGCTTGCTTCCGAGCCCGCCTCCTATATCAAGCAGGGGCGTCCTACGAAGAAGGATGGACGCACGCTCAGGGACTGGCAGCACAATCTTCAGTGAAGACTGCCGTTTTGCGAAACAAAAAGCCCGCACGGTCGATGTGCGGGCTTTCCTATTTCGATTCAGGAATCGAGGGTCAGTAGTTGTAGCCTTCTCGTATCCAGCGGGCGACGTCCAAGGCACAGTAGGTCAGAATGCCGTCGGCACCGGCGCGCTTGAAGCAGACCATTGTTTCGAATGTAATCTTCTTCTCGTCGATGGCTCCGGCTTGAGCGGCGAATTTGATCATGGCGTATTCGCCCGAGACATGGTAGGCAAAGGTCGGTGCCTTGAATTCCTGCTTAACGCGCCAGAGCACGTCGAGATAGGGAACGCCCGGCTTGACCATGACCATGTCGGCGCCTTCGGCAAGGTCGAGGCCCACCTCCCAGAGAGCTTCGTTGCTGTTGGCAGGATCCTGTTGATAGACCGCCTTGTTCGACTTGCCCAGATTGGACGAAGAGCCAACGGCGTCGCGGAACGGACCGTAGTAGGAGCTGGCGTACTTGGCGGAATAGGCCATGATGCGCGTGTGAATGAGGCCTTCTTCTTCAAGACGCTTTCGGATGATGCCGATGCGACCGTCCATCATGTCGGAGGGAGCGACCACGTCGGCACCTGCGCGAGCTTGGGCGAGAACCTGTTCAACGAGCATTTCGATTGTTTCATCGTTCAGGATGTAGCCTTCCTCGTCGATCAGGCCGTCCTGGCCGTGCGTGGTGTAGGGATCAAGCGCAACGTCGGTCATGACGCCGAGCTGCGGATAGGCGGCCTTGAGGGCCTTGACGGCGCGTGGAATCAAGCCGTTCGGGTTGGCAGCCTCACGTCCGTCGGGCGTCTTCAGGTTCTCTTCGATATGCGGGAAGAGTGCGATCATCGGGATTCCGAGCTCCACGCACTCGCCGGCCACCTTGAGCAGCTCGTCGATGCTCAGGCGGTCGACGCCGGGCATGGACGGAACCGGTTCACGAAGGCCCGTGCCTTCAATCACAAAGACCGGGAGAATCAGATCGTTGGGTGTCACAACGTTTTCGCGCATCAGACGGCGGGAAAAGTCATCATGACGCATGCGGCGCATGCGAACGCTGGGATAAGCGCCAAGAGTCTGCATTTGATGTTCCTACGAATAAAAAGCGGCTTCGGAGATGCCGAAGCCTTTCTGAAGCATGGTCCGTACTTTATTCCTTCGGGCTTTCCTGAGCATTAAGGCCCAACCACCCCTCGAGAACGGCGCCGAGTTCTTTCGTGCCTTCTTTCTTCATGCCTGAAAACAGCTGAACCGTGACGTTAGGACCGATTTCGGCAGCGCGCTTCTGAGCATTCCTAAGCGTCGTTTTGCGCTCCATGTTTTTGAGTTGGTCCGCTTTGTTGAGAAGCCAGTGCATGCGCACATTGGGGCGGCCGGCCATGAACTCGATGAGCCATTCGTCCGTGGGCATGAAGGGACGCCGGGCGTCCATCACGATAACGAGGCCGATCATGTTCGGGCGTTGCGCAATGTAGCCGCCTACAAGCTGAGACCAGGTCTTGCGGGTGTCTTCGCTCGCCTTGGCAAAGCCGTAACCCGGCAGGTCGACAAGACAGCCGATGTCCTCGCGAATGCCTTCTTCATTTTTCTTCGAAAGGGCGAAGAAATTGATCAGCTGGGTGCGGCCCGGCGTTTTGCTGGCGAATGCAAGGCGGGTTTTGCGCGTGAGCACGTTGATGGTGGTCGATTTGCCGGCGTTGGAGCGTCCGGCGAAGGCGATTTCTGGCACGGCCTCGGGCGGGAGCCCCGAGAGCTTGGCGGCGGAGATGACAAAACGAGCGGTGTCGAAAATGCTCAAGGTAACCTCGTTGAAGAATAGTCTTGGAGTGCCGTCATTGTACTGCGCGAGGGAAAAGAAAGCCCTCGGTTTCCTCACCGGTTTCGTCGAGGATCGAGGGCTTGCGTCTTGAAGGCCAGGTTCGGAGACTACGGCGCCTTGCCGAACACTTCGTTGAGCTGCATTGATACGCGAACGAAGGTTGTGCGCATGGTGAGCTCCTTGAGGCGGCGGGCTCCCACATACGTGCAGGCGCTTCTCACGCCGCCGAGGATGTCTTGAACGGTGCCTTCGACGGGGCCGCGCGCCGGAATGAGAACGGCCTTGCCTTCAGCCGCCCGGTATTTGGCCACGCCGCCCGCATACTTGTCCATGGCGTTTCGTGAACTCATGCCGTAGAAGCGCTTGAAGACGCCGTTCTCAGTCGTGACAATGTCACCGGCGGATTCATCGTGTCCAGCGAGCATGCCGCCGAGCATCACGAAGTCAGCCCCGCCGCCGAAGGCTTTGGCAATGTCGCCGGGCACAGTACAGCCGCCGTCGGCGCAAATGCGGCCTCCAAGACCGTGAGCGGCATCCGCACATTCGATGATCGCGGAGAGTTGCGGATAACCCACCCCCGTCATCTTGCGGGTCGTGCAGACCGATCCCGGGCCGATGCCAACCTTGACGATGTCGGCGCCCGCGAGGAGGAGCTCTTCGGTCATGTCGCCCGTAACGACATTGCCGGCCATCAGAACAATGTCCGGATAGGTTTGGCGAACCTTTTTCACGAAAGCGACAAAGGCTTCGGTGTAGCCGTTCGCAACGTCGATGCAGACGTAGCGGATTGCGCCCGGCGCCGCGGTCATGACGGCCTGGAATTTCTGCCAGTCGTGGTCGCCAATCCCGAGCGAATAGAACGCGGCCGATTTGTTTTCAAGAGTTCGGAAAAAGTCGATATATTCTTCGGCGGAATAATGCTTGTGAAGTGCGGTCGACATCTTGTGCTTATCGAGTGCGGATGCCATTTCGAAAGTGCCTGTCGTGTCCATGTTGGCGGCGATGATGGGAATGCCGTGGTAGGGCTCGGAAGAGTGCAGGAACTTGAATTCGCGCGTGATGTCCACTTCGCTTCGACTTGTAAGCGTGGAACGCTTCGGGCGGATCAGAACGTCTTTGAAGTCGAGTTTGACGGAATTCTCAAGATGCATGGCTGACTCCTTCTGTCTGTGTGTTCGGGCCGGGACCCTGTTTTCTGCAGGCACAAAAAAACGCCGCATCTCGGGATTGTCTCCGAGATCCGGCGTTTTCCTATTTTACGGGGCAAACTCGAGTAATCGCAAGTCGGTCGAAAGTAGTAGGCTCTTTCAGAGCTCAAGCAGGCGTTCTCCGCTTACCATTTCATCGAACGTGTCGGGCGAGCGCAGCGGAAGTATGCGATCGCCGTCGATCAGGATTTCCATCGGAAGCATGCGGCTGTTGTATCGGCAGGCCATGCTTGCGCCGTATGCGCCGGCATCGCACACCGCGATCCAGTCGCCGGCCGTGACGGCAAGCTCACGGGCGCGTCCCAGGAAGTCGGAAGATTCGCACACGGGACCTACGACGTCCATGACGAGCGGGGCTGCGTCATGACGTTCGGCAACGGGAACGATGTCCATCCAGGCGGAGTAGAGAGCTGGACGAATGAGATCCGTCATGGCGCCGTCCACAATGCAGAAATTGCGTGTTTCGCTCTGCTTGATGTATTCGATCTGCGTGAGCATGATGCCGGCATTCCCCACGATTGAGCGGCCGGGTTCGACCATGAGGACGGCGTCTGCGAAGCCTCGTTCCTCCATCATGCGGCGTACGGGCCGCAGCAGGGCATGGGGCGTGGGGGGGTGATCCTCGGACCGGTACCGGATGCCGAGGCCGCCGCCCATGTCGAGGTGATGCAGCGCAAGGCCCTTGTCGCGCAGTGCGCACATCGTGTCGAGCAGGCGCTGCACGGAGTCCAGATAGGGCTGAACTTCGGTGATTTGGCTACCGATGTGAGCGTCTATGCCCTTGATCTCAATTCCGGGCATGTTGGCGGCGCGCAGATAGATGTTCTCCGCGTCCGAGATGGCGATGCCGAACTTGTTGTTCTTGAGACCCGTCGAAATGTAGGGATGCGTTTTCGGATCCACGTCGGGGTTGCATCGGATCGAAATGGGCGCGCGCATGCCGAGTTCAGAGGCGATGCGGTTGATGCGTTCGAGTTCGGGTTCGCTTTCGACGTTGAAGCATCCGATCCCCGCCTTGAGGGCGAACGCGATCTCCCGAGCGGTCTTGCCTACGCCCGAGTAGACGATTTTTTCAGGACTGAATCCTGCGCGCAGCGCTCGCGCGATTTCGCCGCCGCTTACGGGGTCGACGCCGGCGCCGAGGCGCGCGAGCACCTGAAGAACGCCGGCCGTCGAGTTGGCCTTCATGGCATAGCAGACGGCATGCGGGACGTCGGCGAGCGCCTCTTCGTAGGCGAGGTAGT
>CABUOH010000045.1 GCA_902493085.1 uncultured Sutterella sp.
TGATCCCGAGGGCGTCCTCGACGCTGCGAACGGCCGCGAGGGCGTGAATGCCCGTGCAGACGCCGCAGATGCGTTCGACGAAGGCCCAGGCGTCGCGCGGGTCGCGTCCCTTGAGAATGACCTCAAGGCCGCGCCACATCGTACCGGTGCTCATGGAGTCGGCGATTCGGCCGTCGGCACCCAGCGTGGCCTGGACGCGCAGATGACCCTCGATTCGGGTGACGGGGTCCACTACGATTCTGCGTTCACTCATTCTTCCTTACCTCCGATGTCCTTGTTGGTCTTCTTGGCGCGGGCCTGCGACACGGCGGACATGGCCACGTGCGCGGCAGCGGCGACGCCCACGACGCCGAGGGTGGCGAGCCCGACCTTGTCGGCCGTCGCCTCGATGCCGCCCCAGCCCGGAGGCAGGATCGTCGTCTCGTGCTCGTAGAAGGAGCCCTTGTCGAAGAAGTTGGGCTCGGAGCAGCCGATGCAGCCGTGGCCCGACTGGACCGGCCAGGAAAGACCCTCGTTCCAGCGGATGGCCGAGCAGGCGTTGTAGGACGTCGGTCCCTTGCAGCCCACCTTGTAGAGGCAGTAGCCGAGCTTGGCGCCCTCGTCGTCGAACTTCTCGACGAACTGGCCGGCGTCGAAGTGCGCGCGCCTGTAGCACTTGTCGTGAATGCGCTGGCCGTAGAACATCTTCGGACGGCCCATGCGGTCGAGCGGCGGCAGGCGGTCGTACGTCAGAATGTAGGTGACGACGCCCGTCATCACTTCCGGAATCGGCGGGCAGCCCGGCACGAGCACGATGGGCTTGTCGGTGATGATTTCCGTAATCGGCACGGCGTTCGTCGGATTGGGCTTGGCGGCCTGCACGCAGCCCCATGCCGCGCAGGAGCCCCAGCCGATGACGGCCTTGGCGCCCGCGGCGACGTGCTTGATCTTCCTCAGGAAGGTTTCGCCGCCCGGAATGCAGTTGACGCCGTCGTCGTTGAGCGGCACGTTGCCCTCAACGGCGAGGATGTAGTTGCCCTTGTACTTTTCGATGGTATCCTCGAGCGCCGCCTCGGCCTGATGGCCGGCCGCGGCCATGATCGTGTCGTCATAGTCGAGCGAGATCATGGAGAGCACCAGGTCCTTGGCGACCGGATGATAGCTTCGGATGAAGGATTCGGTGCAGCAGGTGCATTCAAGGCCGTGGAGCCAGATGACCGGCGTGCGGGGCTTCGTCTCCATCGCCTCGGCGATGTCCTTGGCGCCGGCGCTTCCGATCCCGAGGCTTGCGGCCGTCAGGGAGCAGAACTGCAGGAAGCTGCGTCGGGAAATGCCCTGACGCCGCAGCGCTTCGTATTGAGTTTCAAACATAGGATTCTCCGGTGAGGGCCGGCCCCGGCTCTCCCGCCGGAGCCGGCCGTCGTTTCAACGGTCCGGGCGTCTGAGACCAAGGGGCCGGGCATTGCGCCGGCACCCTCTTTTCCGACCGTTTAGCGACAGTCTAAACGGGCTCGAAATGCCTCTCCTACCGCAAAAGTCGCGCATTTGACTTATAAAGTCTACCCCCTAAGTACTACCTCGGGCGATTTTTCATACGAAAGGCCAATTCGTCACACGAGGCCGGATTCGACGGTCGCGCCGAGCGCGGTCCAAAACAGAGAAGAAACGCTCCGCCGCAATCGTGCGCACGGGCCCGAGAGCCTTCCGACGTCCGCGTCCGCGCGTTTTCACCGTCTTTCGGCGACAGGCCCGGGCCGCTATAATGATGGGCTTCAAAAAACGACTTGTACCGCAAGCCGCCCGCATGCCGGCGCAGTCTGCGGCACCCATCAAGAGCGAGCCCACACCATGTCCAGCTTCTTCAAGACCGCCGCCGCGGCCGTCGCGGCCGTCTTCGCATGCGCCGTCGCCGGCGCCGCCGACTTCTCCGCCCAGACGATCCGCCTCGCGCACACCGCATCCGTCTCGCACGCGCATCACGAGGCCGCCCTTCAGTTTGCGAAGAACGTCTCCGAGCGCACGGGCGGCAAGGTCAAGGTCGAGGTCTATCCCGCGGGCGAGCTCGGCGACCAGCCCGCGCTTGCGGAACAGGTGACGCTCGGGGCGCTCGACAGCGCCGTCGTGAGCCTCGGCAACCTCGCCATGTATTCGAAGAAGCTCAACGCCATGACGGCGCCCTTCCTCTTTGAGAACTACGATCACGCCCACCGCACGATCGACTCGTTCGTCATGACGAGGATGAACGAAGGACTCGCCCAGCACGACGCCGTCGGCCTTTCGATGTTCGACTACGGCTTCCGCCAGACGACCACCAAGGGCGTGCCCGTCAACTCCGCCACCGACCTCAAGGGCGTCAAGATCCGCGTGCCGCCCGCCACGGGCCTTCTCGCCGCCTTCGACGCCGTGGGCGCCAACACGCAGAAGATCGCCTACTCCGAGCTCTACACGAGCCTCAAGCAGGGCGTCGTGACGGGCGAGGAGAATCCCGTCTTCACGATTCTCGCCGACTCCCTCTTTGAAACCCAGGACGAGCTCGCGCTCACGAACCACTACTTCGACTGCCAGGTTCTTCTCTTCAACAAGATGTTCATGGAAGGCCTCGAGCCCGAACTGCAGGCCATCCTGAAGGACGAGGCCGTCAAGGCCCAGAACCTCACGCGCGAGCGCATCAGCAAGGGCGAAGCCGCCGTCATCGAGGAGCTCAAGCAAAAGGGCATGCATGTCACGAACCCCGACCGCGACTCCTTCGTGAAGCTCATGAAGCCCGCCTACGACAAGGTGGGGGCGCTTGCGGGTGAAGCCGAAATGAAGAAGCTTCTCGACGCCGTCGACGCAGCCCGAGCCCAGTAACCGGGAACCGCTCCATGCTGATGTTCGTCATCTTTGCGGCCGTGCTTCTCCTGATGCTTCTCGGCGTGAGCACGGCCGTGACCATGGGCTTCGCCTCGATCGCGACCTTCCTCTTCGCGGGCGGCGACCCCGCCCGCCTCTTCCTCGTGCCGCAGCGCATGTTTGCGCAGGTCTCGGGCATCACGCTCATGTCGATTCCCTTCTTCCTTCTCATGGGGAATCTGATGACCGTTGGGGGCGTGAGCAAGTCGCTCTTCGGCTTCGGCCGCGTCTGCCTCGGGCACCGCTGGGGCGGGCTCTCCAACGCGGCCATCGTCGCCTGCGTAGTCATGGCCGCCATGAGCGGATCGGCCGCGGCCTGCGCGGCGGGCATCGGCATGATCGCCATCAACGAAATGACCAAGTCGGGCTACGGCCGGCCCTTCAGCTGCGCGACGATCGCCGCTGGCGGCGCGCTCGGCCCCATCATCCCGCCCTCGATCACGCTCATCCTCTACGCGGGCCTCACGCAGACGAGCGTCAACGCGCTCTTTGCGGCGGGCGCCGTCCCCGGGCTTCTCCTCGGCATCATGTTCATGGGCTGGTCCTCGTGGGTCTCCTACCGCCGTGGCTACGCCAAAACCGAGCCCGCGCCCTGGCGCGAGCGCGTTCAAGCCTTCAAGGACGCGTTCTTTGCGCTTCTCACGCCCGTCATCGTGATGGGCGGCATGTTCGGCGGCATCTTTACGGCAACCGAAGCCGCCGCCGTGGCGTCGCTCTACGTGATGTTCCTCGGCTTTTTCGTCTACGGCACGCTCCGGGTGCGCGACCTGCCTGCGATCTTCTGGAACACGGTCGAGCAGACCGCCAAGGTGATGTTCGTCATCGCCACCGCGGGCTTTTTCCAGTACGTGCTCCTCTACACCCGCATTCCGCAGCAGGCGATCGCCTTCATGTCGACCTCCTTTGCGACTGCGGCGCCCGTGCTCCTTCTCATCATCGCGCTCCTCGTGCTGATGGGCTGCTTCATGGAGGGCACGGCCATCCTCCTCATCACCGTCCCGATCTTCGTGCCGCTCGCCAAGAGCTTCGGCTACGACATCGTTCAGCTCGGCATCGTGCTCGCCATCGGCGTGCTCACGCCGCCCGTAGGCCTCAACCTCTACGTGATGAGCTCGATCACGGGCGAGCACGTCCTTGCCATCGCGAAGGAGGCCGTGGGCTACGTCCTCATCATGATCATCGTGGCGATCCTCGTCGCCTTCATCCCCGAGCTCTCGCTCGGCTTCGCCAAATGGGTGCCCTGATGTCCGCCGTCATGAATCTTCTCAAGGCGGCCGACCGCTCTGTCTCCGTCGCCGCGCGCACCGTGAGCACGCTCGCGCTCGCAGGCATCTTCGTGATGTTCATCGCCAACGTCTTCGTGCGCTTCGTGCCCGTCTACAACTTCACCCAGACCGACGACTGGATCCAGATCCTTCTCGTCTGGATGATCTTTCCGGGCACCATGGAGCTCGTGCGCACGCGCGGCCACTTCGTGGTCGACGTCATCACCGACCGCGTCGCCGGCACGAACTTCGGCCACTGCTGCCGGCTCGCCGTCACGATCATCGAGCTCGTCACCTACGCCGTCATCTTCTGGTACGGCGTCGTCTGGGTGATGCGCGCCCAGGCCACCTTCCAGTCCATTCCCTGGCTTCAGGTCCGCTGGGCCTACGCCGCCATTCCCGTCTCGGCCTTCTTCATGACGATCTACGGCGTGCGAGATCTTGTTCTCGCCGTCAGAGCGTTTCTGCCGAAGAAGGCGGACTGAGCCGGCTTTTTCCGCGCAGAATCTGTCTTTTAGACCCTATAAGACCGGTTCTGCGCTCGCCGGCTGAGCCCCGGCCTATTCTTTTTGAACAACTCTTTTCGCATCTTTACATGCGCTTGGACTAACCTTTGCGGAACATCGTGGCGCGATTGCAAACACGCTCGGAATGCCGATCTTTCGGCCTCCGCTTGTCCCGTCAACCGCCGCGGTCCGCCTGATTCCTTCTCATGACGCGCTCCACGGCACAAATCCCACTGGAGTCCGCCTCATGCAGATGCTCTTCGCGCCTCTTTCGGTCAAGCGCTTTCACCTAGCCGACCAAATCGTTCACTTCGTCAACCTGGCCTGCTGGGCCGCGCTTGCCTTCTCCGGCATCGCCATTGGCGCCGCTGCACGTGCGGGCGTTCGTCCGGAACGCTTCGACATTTCAATCCATTTCATTGCGGGTTTTGCTCTCATCGCAGCGCTCCTCGGCTGGCTGGTCTTTGCACCGGACCGAGCGCGCCGTCTGGCACACGAAATCCTTCGAGGAGACAGGCCATTTTTGGATTGGTTCAAAAACCTTGGCGGCTATCCCGCGAAGCTTTTCAAGTCGCTGCGCCTAACCTCCGCCGACCCTCACACGACGCCCCAAGGGCGCTACAACGCCGGCCAGCGCGCGGCCTACGGACTTCTCGTTTTGCTTAACGTCGTCCTGCTCGCGTCCGGAGCGACTCTCTTCATGCTCCATCAGCCTATGGATCAATCGGCCTTTTACGCGTGCGTGCTCAAAATCCATGGTCTTGCCTTTGAGCTAAGCGTGCTGATTCTTCTCGTCCACATCCCTATGGGACTTTGCTCGATGCGTTACCTCAAGGCCATTTTCCCGGGATCGAACGGCTGCATTCCGGCGACCGAGGCTGCCAAACATTCGCCTCTCTGGGTCCGCGAGGATCTTCTTGCAACTCATCGCCAAGGTCTTCGCGCGTGTCGGAATCGACGCCGTCACCGACCGAGTCGCCGGCACGCCCTTTGGCCGCCGTTGCCGTCGAAGACGGACTGAACGGCAGTCCCATCTGAAAACGTCTCCGGGACAAGCCGGCCGACTGGCCGACGTGTCCTGGAACAATCCCCAACTGCCGTTCACAACGGCGTAATCCGGATCAGAAGTTGTGCTCAAGGCCGAAATGGCCCGTCACGCCGGTGAGCGTGCCAACATCAAGTTCTTCGCATCCCTTGAAGTAGGACAGCACGCCGTAGAGCTTCGTTCGCTTCGAGAGCCGCTTCTCAAGTGCGCCGTTCACTGAGTGACGTTGCCCCTTCACCTTGGAACCGTCACCCATCACGTGTTCGCCTTCAAAATAAACGTATTTGCCGATCAGTCGCATGTCACCCGAAAGTTTCAGCTGCATGCCGACCAGGCCCGTCCAGCCGTCAATGCCGTGACGCCGGTCAGCTTCGTCATAAGCATTCGATGCATAGGTGGAAGCCTTGTCCACATTCCATCCGGCGGAAGAACGCCAGTCCTTCTGATACTGGCCGGCCGCGAAGAGCTTCAAATCGTCCGTCGCCTGCAGCGTCATGCCGAAGTCAAAGGCCGAAGCGTTCTCGCGTTCGATCGTCTTTCCCTTGTCGGCCAGTCCCGCCGCATTGTCTCGACCGTACCAGATGTGCGTGCCGCCCGCATAGAAAGCAACTGGACCCTTCGCATAACTCGCCGCAAGCGCAAGCAAACGATTGTTCTTGTCCGTTTGCTCGGCCTCCTGATCCGAAAAAGCGAGCGAATACGTCGTTCCGAATCGAAGCCCGTTCAAGTCCGGTGAAACATACGTCACCGAGTTGTTCCCGCGCGGATCGTTTCCGAACATCGCAGACATGCCCGCGTCACCGTAGTTCGTTTCCATCGGATCGAGCCAGGCAAGGGAAAGCGCATAGGGAGACATGGTGCTTCGGACCGAGCCCATTCGGCCAAAACCGACTTCGCCCCAAGTCTTGGAGTGCACCGCCAGGATGGAGCGTCGGTCAAAAAGCGTGGTGCCGGCGTTTCCGCCGCCGGTGTTGGTAAAGCCGCCGTCATCCAGATTGAAGCCGCTTTCCAGATAGGCCTTGATGCTCACGTCGGGCGTCAGTTCTTCGCGAACGTTCAGTCCGAAGCGCGATGCTTCATTGGCTAGCGAGACCTTGGGAGACTGCCCTGCATAGTCTTCGAAATAAATCGCGGTGTTCACCTTGCCGTAGACGGCAACGTCGGCTGCGCCGGCTGCGAGCGGAATGAGTGCGGCCAGAGGCGTCAGCACGCAAAGCTTGTTCATGAGTCTTCTCCTTTGAAGGTTTGGGCGGCGGGTCATGCCGCATCAGTTGTTGAATCCGGCGGCCGAATGTTTCAGCCGCCACATCCTTATGCAATGAAATAGAGGACGATCAAAGCGGCAACCATGGCCGGGGCCGTGCGCTTCACAATGTCCATCGGATTCACGCCCGCAATGCCGGCCACGAGGATCATGCCGCCCGCCAGGGGCGAAGCCAGGCGGCCGAGTCCCCCGGCAAGCGCTGCAAGATAGCCGAGGCCTTCAATCGTCATGCCGAACTGCGCCGCATGAGGCGTCACAGCCTCATTGAAGGCAAAGGCCGCCGCATCTCCCGAGCCTGTCATGAGCGCGAGCACGAAGGGGCCGAGCGCGCCGCCGAGACGGGCCACGGATTGGGCTTCGGTGAGATAGTTGATGAAGAGATCAATCACGCCCGAGGCGCGAAGCCCCGCCGCAAAGACGCCTGCGGCAATGATGATGCCCAGAATGTTTGCGTAGCCCTTGCCCATGCCGTTGAAAAACTGCTTGATGCCTTCATCCGGACGCGTGCGGGTCACTGCCATCGCGTAAATCATTCCGATCAGCATGGCCGTTGCCACGCTGAGCTTCATCTGTGGCGCCCACAGCGAAGCCACAATCAGAATGACCACGGGCACGAGAGGTGCGACGGCGAGGAGAAGTCTGGGATTCGAAGGCAGCTCCGGAAGACCGTCCGTCTTCGTGGCGGCCGTCTGAAATTGAGACATGTCCTTGTTCGGGCAATAGTCGCGATAGATGACGCACACGAGCGTCAGGATGACGATGATGAGGGCACTGAGGCCGAACGTCACCGGCGAGAAATGACCGATGAAGGTCATCACGTCCATGTCAGCGAGCTTCGCGATGAAAACGTTGTGCGAAATGCCAGGATTGACCATGGCCGGCGTGATTGCCCCCACCACGGCCGCCGCCGCGACGGCCGGATGAAAGCCGGCGCGAACCATCAGCGGAATGAGCGTCGGCGCCACTGCCGCGCAGCACCCTGCCGTAGACGGAATGGCGATGGACACAACACCCGTCAC
>CABUOH010000046.1 GCA_902493085.1 uncultured Sutterella sp.
CCAACCCTCCCGCTACAGCCCCGGAATAATCAATTAAAAATGGAGCACACAAGATGCTTTTAGGTGCAGTTGATCTTGGAAGCAACAGCTTCCGCGTAGAGATCGGCCGTGTTGACGGCGACCGCATCGTCACTCAGAGCTACTGGAAGGAAACCATCCGCATGGCCGCGGGCTTCGACAAGAATGGAGCACTCACGCCTGAGATGCAGGCCAAGGCACTCGCCGCGCTGAGCCGCTTTCATGAAAAGCTCGCCGGTCTTCCGCCCGCCCAGGTTCGCGCCGTCGGCACGCAAGCATTGCGCGAAGCCGCCAACTCTTCCGACTTTCTTCCCAGAGCGGAAGCGGCGCTCGGCTATCCCATCGGCATTTTGAGTGGCCACGAAGAAGCCCGCCTCGTCTTCAAGGGGTGTGCTCGCACCCTTCCTCCGTCCGACAGTCGTCGCCTTGTCGTTGACATCGGCGGAGCGAGCACGGAATTCGTCGTCGGACAGGGATTGGATGCAACAGAATACGAGAGCTATCACGTCGGCTGCGTGAACACGTCGATGAAATTCTTCGCGGACGGCGTCATCACCGCCGAAAAACTCGACAAGGCGATCGTCGCCTGTTGCGCAGAATTCAGCGAGGGCGAACACAAATTCAACGACACAAAGTTCGACGAAGCCTACGGCTCCGCGGGAACCTTCGGCGCCGTCTCCGACATTTGCGTCGCGCAGGGCTGGAGCGACGGAGAAGTCACGCCCGAACACCTTGAAAAGATCCGCGCACTCCTGCTTCGCGCCGGGAACATCAACAACATCCAGTTCCCCGGTCTCAAGCCGGATCGCCGTGAAGTCATTGCGGGCGGGTACGCTGTCCTGTCTGCCGTTTACCGAACCGCAGGCATCAAATCCATGCGCCCCGCCAGCGGAGCCCTTCGCGTCGGGCTTCTCTATGAACAACTCGGCATCGTCCAAAACCGCGACACCCGCGACATCAGCGTCGATGCGATCATCCGCACTTGCGGCGTAAACCGAGAACAGGCCGACATCGTAGCGGGCTATGCCATCGAGTTTCTCCGCATGCTTGACCCGGGCGTCGATCCCGCCGCTCTCAAGCGGCTGCGGTGGGCTGCGCTGATGCATGAGATCGGCACGACGATCTCAACGAGCCGACATCATCGGCATGGAGAATACATCGTCAACAACGCCGACCTGCCGGGCTTCACGCGTACCGACCAGCAACACATGGCCAAGCTGATCCTCTCGCAGCGCGGCGGCCTCGGCAAGGTCGAGGACTTCATCAAGACGGAGACGAACGCCAGACAAGTACTCTCCATGCGTCTCGCCGTCATCTTCGCGCACGCCCGCAAGCCTGCTCCGCTTCCTCTCATCACAATCACGCGCAGCCTGAACAACGCCGTGCTCAATCTCGCCGTCGACCGCACCTGGCTTGAAAAACATCCGCTCACCGCCTATCTGCTTCAGCAGGAAGCGGATGATTGGAAGAAGGTTGCCCGCGTGATCACGGTCACCACCTTCTGAGAGGCCTCATGTCCGAAACCGAAGCATCCCTTCTGCAACTGAATGACGTCAGCGTCGTCTACAACGGTCACGCCGTCCTTGACGGCTTGAGTCTGGCCGTTGGTCGCGGCGAATTTGTCGTCATTCACGGCAATACGGGGTGCGGGAAAAGCACCATCCTCAGACTCTTCGCCGGGCTCATCGACCCCACCAAGGGAGAAGTCATCGTGGCCGGCGACCGTATTGACGAATACGACGAGGCGCAACGCCGATGGCTTCGACGATCAATGGGGCTCATGATGCAGGAAGAGCTTCTGCTTCAGGACAGAAGCATTCTCGAAAACGTCATGTTGCCTGCACTTGCCGCGGATGAAACCGCCGCAGAAGCGAGACGCCGGGCTCTTCTAGCTCTCAACAAATGCGGCGCCGCGGACCTCGCAGACCTTCGCCCCTCCAGTCTCTCGACTGGTCAGCGTCAAATCGTTTGTCTCGCCCGCGCGGTCGTCAACCGCCCGGTTCTCATCCTCGCCGATGAACCCGCAACGCATCTCGACAAGGCCAACGCCCAGACGCTCATCAACCTTCTGGGCGCCTTCGCACTTGCCGGCGTCACCGTCGTCGCCGCCACGCACCAACACCTGACGCCTGACGGATGCCGTTCCCGTGAAATCACGCTCAACGCAGGAGGCTTCGCATGAGTTTCGTCTCCTCGCGCTCCTGGGCACTCAAGGAAACCTTTCGAGGATTCGGCCAGAACTTTGGTCTCTTCTCACTTGCAACCTTTCTCTCGGCGCTCGCACTTTCGATCCCGCTCTTCATTTCGACGATTTTTTACGAACTCGCCGAGCCCATCCGTCAGATTCCAACCTCCGTCGAAATCACCGTTTTCACAAAAGACGGTGCGGACATCGACAATCTCGTAAAAAAAGTCGCCGAAATCGAAATAATCGAACAAGTAACGGTCGTACCCAAAGATGACGCCATCAGAAGCCTCAACGCCCATCTTGGACTCAAGGACAAAACCGTAAAGCACAACCCGTTGCCCGACATCCTGATTGCAACCGTCGGCAGCAACACATCGCCTGCAGGCGTTGACGCCGCCGCAAACCGCATCGAAAGAATTAAAGGCGTGGACATGTTGGCCTACGAAACCGACTGGCGCGAAAAACTCGACGCCCTCTCCAATGCCGCACGGTTAGGTCTTTTCTGCCTTGGCGTCGTCGTGCTCACGCTTGTCATGTTGGTCGTCGCCGCCTCCATCAGACTGACGACCCTCTCCGTCCAGCCGCAAATGAAAGCCCTCTACCTGTACGGTGCCTCTCCTTCCTTTGCCATGCGCCCAATCGCCTGGCGCGGCCTTCTCCTGATGCTGTCCGCGAGTCTCGGCTCCATTGCCATCACGTACGCCGGACTTGCAGTTCTAAGTCATCCAATCGCCGCCATCGGACGACTCTATGAAGTTGACTTAACGCTTGCACTTCCTGCCATCGACTGGTGTGCGGGCTTCGTCATCATCTGCAGCCTGATCGGCTACATCATCGCCCTTCTCTCGGCTCAGGACGCCTGGAGGAAAGCACGCCGCTGACCGTCTTCCTCAGGCTGTCGTTTGTCTTTTTCAAGTCGCATGCGCTGATCAGTGTTACCATACAATCTTTTCTGAATTCCCGGCCCGCATTCCTTCCACATGACTGAGAAACCCAAAGGCACGGCTCTCGTCGCATACAAGGCCCCCTCCGTACCGGCGCTTGTCGGGCCGCTCGGAGACCTTGAAGCCTTCATGCGCGCAGCCGAGCGTGCTCCGATCCTTACCCCTGAGGAAGAACGCTCTCTGGCAATTCGCCTTCGCGACGACGGAGACGTGGAGGCCGCTCAGCAACTCATTCTCAGTCATCTCCGTCTGGTGATCTCGATCGCCCGAGGCTTTCTCGGCTACGGTCTTCCCTACGCAGACCTGATTCAAGAAGGCAACATCGGACTCATGAAGGCCATTCGCCATTACGATCCGGATCGCGGCGCACGCCTGATGACCTTCGCCGTGCATTGGATACGATCCGAAATTCAGGAATACATCATCCGAAACTGGCGCATCGTCAAACTCGCCACAACGAAGAATCAACGCAAGCTTTTCTTCAATCTGCGCCAGATGAAGGAAGACCCTCAGACTGCCCTCACCAACAGTCAAGCCGAACACATCGCGCTCGCTCTCGACGTCAAACCCAAAGAGGTTCTCGAGATGGAAGAGCGCCTCTATGGTCAGGAAACGAGTATTGACGCCCCATCCAACTCCTCCGGTGATGACTCCGACAATGCGTTTACGCCGTCCGACTGGCTCACGCGAGAAAGCGACGGTCCCGAAGCCATTCTCGAAGAGAAGGAACACCAACGTCTGGAAGGCGAAGGCCTGCAAATGGCTCTTCGTTCTCTTGACGAACGTAGCCGCCGCATCATCACAGCCCGCTACTTGAACTTAGACAAGGACGGCAACAGCAAAGCCGTCACGCTTCAAGAGCTCGCGGCCGAATTCGGCGTTTCGGCTGAACGCATTCGCCAAATCGAGAAGCTTGCCATCCAGAAAATGCGCCAAGCTCTTGAGCAGGCTCACTTTTCGGAATAATCACACAATGTTCAACGTCGTTCTGGTTCATCCAGAGATTCCGCCCAATACTGGAAACGTCATCCGCTTATGCGCCAACACGGGCTGCACTCTCCATCTTGTCAAGCCTCTTGGCTTTTCGCTTGACGACAAGCACATGAAGCGAGCCGGACTGGACTATCACGAATACGCCACGATCCGCATCCATGAATCCTGGGAGGCATTTATGGAGTCTGAACACCCCGACGAATCACACATGTACGCCATGACGACGCACGGTTCGCACCCCTTCGCAGAATCGAACTTCGTCCCCGGCGACTGGTTCGTCTTCGGCAGTGAGGGCTCCGGCCTTCCAGAAGATATCCGAAACTTCTTCTCTCAAGAACAACGCATCCGCCTACCCATGCGGCCACAGAACCGCAGTCTCAACCTCAGCAACGCCGTTGCCGTCACCGTCTTTGAAGCTTGGCGCCAAAACGCCTACGAAGGCGGCATCTGATCCCGGCGGGATCTCTCCGGCCAACAGCAAAAAAGGGCATCCATGGGATGCCCTTTTTCATGGCTGACGGCTGCAAGGCGTCAATCGAGTTCCTTATCAAGGCCATGCTCAACGGCGTAGATGGCTGCCTGAACCCGGCTCGAAAGACCAAGCTTGCGAAGGCAACTCTGAACGTGAACCTTGACCGTGCTTTCTGCAAGGTTCATGGCACGCGCAATCTCCTTATTGGACACGCCGCGAGCAAGCCAAGCAAGCGTCTGGCGTTCACGGCGCGTAAGAGCCGTCATTTCCATTTCCTGCGTGCTTCTCGGTTCCGGGTCCGCAAAGCGGTTGACAAACTTCGTCATCATTTGCGGGGCAATGATGCTTTCGCCGTTATACGCAGATCTAATGGCACGAAGCAGATAGTCCTGATCAATCTTTTTGAGCAGATAGCCTCGCGCCCCCAAACGAAGACATTCGGCCAGCGTCTCGCAGTCCTCGCTCACCGTGAGCATCAGAACCGCCAAGCCCGGATGAGATTCATGAATCTGAGCCATGGCCTCGCAGCCGTTCATGCTCGGCATATCCACGTCAAGCAGAACAACATCGGGATCAAGCTGTTCAACAAGCTTGACGCCTTCAAGGCCATCGCTTGCCTCGCCGATCACTTCAAAGTCAGGCTGTCTCTGAAGGAGCGCCTTCACGCCGCTGCGGAACAACGTGTGATCATCGACCAAAAGAATTCGGATGCTTTGAGTCATTTTTTCCATCCCGGAAGCGGCTCCGACCAAAATGCGGCAAGGTCAAACTGCTTGGCGCATTCGGAGTCGAATATTTCGAACATATCTTTTAATTGTACCAACATCATTCGCCGCATTTTGCTTAAGCCAGTGCGATTGCCGGCAATTCAAAAAAGAAAGGCAACCCAAAGGCTGCCTTTCTTTTTTGCAGATCAGAGCACCGATCAGGCCTGAGCGGCACCCTCAGACTCGACCTGGGCCTGAGCCAGACGCTGCTGATAGAGAACTTCGAAGTTCACCTCGGGCAGATGGACCGGCGGAACATTCGCGCGATTCATGAGATCGGCGAGATTGGCGCGAAGATACGGATACACCATGGCCGGGCAGACCACATTGGTGACGTGCTGCAGAGCCTCGAGAGGAATGCCGTGAATGGCGAAGAGGCCTGACTGCGTCCCCTCGACAAGAATAATCACCTTGTCGGCGGCCTTCACCGTAATGGTGCCGCGGACCGTCACGTCATAAAGAGCCTCTGCAACCGTCTTCTGGCTGACTTCAAACTTGATGTCGACCTGCGGCTGTTCCTGTTGCGGCTGCAGAAGGATTTCAGGGGCATGCGGCATTTCAAGGGAAGCGTCCTTGAGGTAGCAGCGCTGAAGTTGGAACACCGGTTCCGGAGCGGCTTCCTGCTGGGGCTGCTGATTATCCTGGTGCTGGGCGTTTTCGTTTTCTGCCATTTTGGATTCCTTGCCCGGCGGCCTCGCGGGCAACCGGAATTAAACAACTGACGAGAATGCCCGGCGAACCCTTTCGTCAGGCACTTTATTTGGATATGGGGATGATTTCGAATTATTCAAGCGGCATCTTGGCCTGCAGCCAGCCGACGATGCCTCGCTCTAGGATGGTCACCCGTTGGAAGCCCACGCCGCGAAGCAGTCGGGCGACGGGACGGGAGCCCGCGCCGGTCTGGTCAACGAGGATCACGGGGCGCTCGCGCTTGAGCTTGCCGAATTCGTTCTGGATCTGGTCGGCGGGAATGTTGCGGCTGTTGGCGATGTGTCCCTTCGCGAAGTCGGCCGCCTTGCGGACGTCGACGATCTGGGCACCCTGGCGATTGATGAGCTCGGTCGCCTGAGCGGGCGAGACTTCGGGAGCGTAGCGGCGGGTGTTGATGACGGGAATGAGAAGACCGAGGACGGAAACCGCGATCACGACGATCAGCAGGCTGTTGTCAATGAGAAACTGCGACATGTTTATTGCGTTCGATTATGGATCGGAAGCCCCCTGATCCCCGCACTCTGACGAGTGCCGCCGGAGCAGAGGCGAATCCAATGATTGTAGACGAGATGCACACTCATCGGGCTCTTTTGCCGCTATGATGAGCATCATGGAAAGCGCGAACTTTCCTTTTGTTTTGCTTTTGTTTTTGCCTAGCCGATCCACGCCGTACTTCGCACCGTGAAGCCCTTCCGTCTGAAATTCCTCTGCACCGCCTGCCTTGCCGGCGCATTGTGGCTCTCCCCGATGCACGACGGCTCGGACGCGCTTGCCGCCTCCGCCCAGCAGAAGGCTGCCCAGGAAAAGAAGCGCGTCGAGGGCCAGCGCGCCAACATCGAGCAGAAGCTGCAGAGCCTGCAGGCCGAGCTCGATGCACGCGAAGCGCGCAGCGAGGAGGCCAGCCAGGCGCTCAAGACCGCCGATCAGGCCATCTCGCAGGCCAACCGAAAGCTTCGCGACCTTCGCGAGGAAAAGCGCGGGGTCGAGGACGAGCTAGCCAAGCTCCGCAAGAGCGGCAACAACGTGGCCGACAATCTCAAGGACGCTGAAAACACCGTCGCCCAGATCGCCAAGGCTCAGTACATCAACAGCAGGCGCAGCCACTGGCAGAACCTGATCGGAGGCATCAACCCGAGCACGCTCGCCAGTGACAAGGGCAAGCTCGAGTATCTGGCCCGCACGCAGCAGGCGGCTATCGACGATCTTGAAGAGCGTCAGAGCAACATCCGCAACCTCTCCGAAAAACACCTCAAGCAGCACCACGAGCTCGCACGCATCCAACAGGAGGAGGAAAAGGAGCGCAAGTCCCTTCTCAAGGAGAAGCAGGAGCGCCAGCAAGCCTACGGCAAGCTTCAGTCCGAGATCAAGTCGCGTCAGGCCCGCATCGACAAGCTCAAGAAGGATCAGGCGCGCCTGAGTTCACTTGTGGCCGCAATCGACGCGCGCCTCGAAAAGGAACGCCGTCAGGCGGAGCAGGTCGCCAAAAAACAGGCCATCCGCCCGCCGTCCCAAAAGCAGAACGCCTCCTATGCGCCGCAGGTCGGCAGCTTCGGCAAGCTCAAGGGACGCCTGACCCGTCCCGTCAAGGGCACCGTGGTCGGCCGCTTCGGCACCGAGCGTCAGGATCAGCCGGGCACCACCTGGCAGGGCATGCAGTTCCGGGCACAGGAAGGCTCGGAGGTTTCCGCCTGCGCAGCCGGCAAGGTCGTCTTCTCCGACTGGCTTCGCGGCTTCGGCAACCTCATCATCATCGACCACGGCAATACATATATGTCGATTTATGGCAACAACGAAGCGATCTTCACGAACGTGGGCGACACCGTCAAACA
>CABUOH010000047.1 GCA_902493085.1 uncultured Sutterella sp.
TGACGGCGTCGTTTGCGATGCGCTCGACTTCGGCCACCTCCTCTTCTGTCATCACGCCACTGAAGTCGCAGGTGATGACGTCGTCGTCCATGTGAAAGCCCACGTTGTCAAAGCCGAACCTCGCGTTGACGATGCCCGAGAAGACGTGCTCGCCCGTGTGGTTCTGCATGTTGTCGAAGCGGCGCTCCCAGTCAAGCACGCCCTTGACGTCCTGCCCGACATCGAACGCCTTTTCACAATAGTGCACGATGCCCGCCGGCGTGCGGCGCACGTCGAACACGGCTGCGCCGTCGAGCGTGCCGTGGTCCGCAGGCTGTCCGCCGCCTTCCGGATAAAAGGCCGTGTCTTCAAGCATGACCTCGAAGCCCTTTTCGCCTTCCACGCATGAGATCACCTTCGAGGTGAATTCGCGGACATAGGGGTCACGATAGAAAAGTTCGGTCATGGCGGTCATGGACGGCTCCTGAAAAATCAATACGACGAAGACAAAAGTCTATGCCCATTCGGGGAGATGCGCAAAGACGCGTTTTGAATGCCGAGCACCGGAGCCGGCATGAGCCGGAACACCGCCCTCATGGCAATGCTCGCACTTTGCGCAGTCCATCAAAAACGACATCCTCCGGTCTCACACGGAGAATCCGGAGGATGTCTTCACGCTATGTCAAGGAAGGATTCTTAATAGGAAAACCTCACCCCGAGATTGAAGCGGTACGACGTATCGACCTTGGCGCTGGCGGTCGATTCCAGATCCGCGTATACATGAACGTTCGGCGTGGCGTTGAAATTGGCGCCGATGCCGTACTCGATCCACGTATCGCCAAGATCGTCGGCCAATGTGCGGGTAAAGCCATCCTTGGTAAAGGTTGAGCTGGCTTCGCCCTCCCAATCATGAAGGACGGACGCGCGAACATAGGCATTGCCGCGGTTGTCCGGACACTTGAGGCCCAGCGCGAAGCCCGCACGTCCAACCAGGCTGTCGATCGAGGCCTGGTTCACGTTGACGTTCAGGCTCGTGGTGTAATCGGCGTCAAAGACGTGGCCGTACATCACCTCAACCTGCGGTTCGACGTAAAGGGCATTCTGCATGGGATACAGACGCCAGCCCGCTTCAGCCGACACCGAAACCGTGTTGGTGTGGTAGCTCCCGGACGAAGCCCCGAGATTGGTCGAGATGTCGAAGCTGTTCTTCATGCGGCCGATCTTGCCCGTGACGTCCACGAACATGCCGTTGTCGGCGAGCCAGGATGCGTAACCCGTGAAGGCGTAGAGCGAACTGTCGCCGTTGCCCTGCTTGAAGTCGTTGCTGCCGTCCGTGTAGGACATCGCGCCGCCGAGCCAAACGCCGGGCGTGACCTGACGGTCGTAACCGAACTGGAAGGAGGTGTATTTGTTGGTGACGTCCTGAGCGCCATATTTGGCTTTGCCGTTATAGACGCGCGCCCAGACGCCGTTCGACGACGCGGAGGAATCGCGCAGTTCGCCCAGACGCTTGTTCATGTCGTTGATTTCCGAGCGCCAGACCATGAGGCCGAGGGCGGCCATTTCAGCAATGCCGTGGGTGGAGGCATTCGCCTCAATCTTGACATTCTCGACGCCGCCCTGATCGTTCGTGACGCCGGTCGCGGCATCAAAGAGCTCGCTGGCTTCCTGAGTGACGCGGACGCCGGCCACATGACCGTCCTCGCCGTCAACGACAACGCCGGCCAGTGCCTTGAGGTCGTTTTCCGCATTGCCCGTGCTTGCATCACCGGCGCTGACGACGGAAATCGCTTCACCCTTCATAGTGGACTGCTCTCCGAGACGCATCTGCCCCGGCGCATTGGCTCCGGTGGCAATCGTCATGACGGTTTCATCAGCGGTCGGCGCATTGAGACTCAGGGTGGATCCTTCCGCAAGCGCGACTGCAAGCGCGTTGTTCAGACCGGCGACGCGAGCCGGCACAGCGGCCGAAACAACGCTCGTTGCATTGGACGCGACGGCAAGCGTCTTGCCGGCCGCCACATCCACCACGCCAAGCGTCAAGGTGCCGTTGTCTATGGTGATGGTCGCGTCACCTTCAGCCGTGACATTATCGAAACGCGTCGTGCCCGTTGCCCAACCGCCGGTGCCGCTGCTCCCATACGAGTAGCCGCTCACGACTTGAGTGTTGTCGCCCAACGACAGCGCAGCAACCTTGATGGATGAAGCTTGGGCGAAGGTTTCAGTACTCTTCGCACTGAACGTCACCGCAGCGTTGTCTTCCACGACGACCTCATTCAAAGTGAATGAATTCGAGGTTCCCGTGACTTTACCGTATGCGTTGTCATACGCCTGAATATTGACCGCGTTTTTGAGAGGGTCATATTCATCAACAGTGTGCCCCTCAGCCACATCAGTCGTCACCACCAATTTGCGGATGTCCGCCGTCTTATCGGTAATGTTGCCGCTCATCTGCAATGCAGTATTCAGTCCAAGGCGGAGTTCGGTGATCGTGAGATAGGTCTTCTCAGGATCCAACGCAATTCCGTTATCTCTGTCGGTGCCATCAATAACAGCGAAGAATTTATGAGCACCTTCAGTAGGATTATTTGTAAACGAAATTTTATCCAACGAATATGAGAATTCGTTTTTATAATCTCCAAGAAGCCAACGTGAAGAAGTATTGAGGAACTTTATGTTCTGACCATTTTCCAACTTTGTTGACGTAGAATCGTTTCCGTTTCCGCGAAAATGCACGGCATGAGCACCGCCCTCATCTTTCCATGTATGAGTCTTCGTTGCTTCATCAAAACTAGTGCTTGCCTGAGCGCCCGAGCAAGCCAAAACAGCAGCGACGGCAAGAGCGAGTTTGGCCGGTGTCAATTGACAGTTGAAGGTTTTCATGATGACCCCCGAATCGTAACAATTCAAAATCCGTATTGCTTATTGAACTTTCTCACCTTCATTGGCGCCATAAATTACGGCCGTTGACGCATAAAGCAATTGAAAAAGACAATTAAAATGCGTCACATTAAAATTTCCCGTTTCAGGAAAATCGTCCCAAAAGCGCCTGAATACCCCTGCCCTTCATCTTTCACCAGAACCTGAAGTTAATTGACAAATACTGCAGCGATATTCGGAAGACTTTTCCAAGGGTTTGAATTTGCCATTGATCGTTCAATTTGCAAACGCCCGGAGAAAATCAAAATTCAATGCAACAACTCCATTTTTTGTTAAATTCGAGGGGGGGTATCGTTTTCCCTAATTGACAGCAAAACGACGCAAATTCAGACCTCAATTGTTGCACCCGATCCACACCACCGCCGGACCGCCGCACCTGTCCGGATGCTTCCTCAACAGGCTGACAAAAAGAAGCGGTCTTCTCCCAATTGCCGAGCGTGCCACGCAAAAAGCCCCGGGCGAGTTGATCCTCGTCCGGGGCTTGAAGCTTGCAGCGTCTGTCGGAACCCGTCAGTCGCCGGCCTTCCTTTTCACGGCGCCTTCGCCCACGAGACTCTCGTTGATGAAGGCGTAGGCCCGGGCGTTGAGGTCCGCAAACGGCGGATTCACGCCGAACTTACGCGTATAGAAGAAGCCTTCAAGCGCCATGATCGCGACAAAGCGCGGCACGCGCTCGTTTTCAGGCAGCGCCTGAATGCGAAACCAGAGCTTTTGGTACCACTCGTGCACGGGCTTCATGAGTTCGTCTTCGTGCACGAAGTTGGAGAGAAGCGCAACGCCCACGTCGGCCCAGTCGCGGCTGTCGGCCTCAAAGCTCTTGAACCACTCGACGAAGCCCGGAACGAGCGTCTCGTCGGGCCGTCCCTCGAAGAGCGCTTCGTGGCGCTGCATCTGCCCTTCAAGATGGGCAGCGTAATCCTCAATGAGCGCGGCGTGAAGGGCACGCTTGTTCTTGAAGTGATACATGCACGCTCCTTTGCTCACGCCGGCGGCCTGAGCCGCACGGTCCATGGTCAGCGCACCGATGCCGTCCGTCAGGATGATGCTGCGGGCGGCGGCGATGATGGCGGCGCGTGTTCGGAGGGCTTTTTCACTGCTCATCGGAAATCCGTCGGAAATGGTGATTGATGCAGGGATTGTAACCCGCACGGTCGCATGAAAACTGCGGCCCGCACCCGAAAGGAATGCGGACCGCAATCGTGGACCGGATCCCGCAGGAGACGACGGAATCCGGGAAGCGCGTTTTGCGAGCTTGGTCGCGTTACTTCGCGGCCTTAGCGGCAGCTTCGCCCGCGATGCGGCCGAAGACGATGATGTCCGTGTAGGCATTGCCGCCGAGGCGATTCGTGCCGTGCGTGACGCCGGTCACCTCACCCGCAGCCCAGAGGCCCGGGATGACCTTGCCTTCGGCCGTCAGGGCTTCAGCCTTTTCGTTGATGCGCACGCCGCCCATCGTGTGGTGGGTCGACGGCACGGCCTTGATGACGTAGTACTTGCCCTGCTGCATGTCCATGAGACCCGCGCGGTGGTTGAAGTCCTTGTCATTGCCCTTGCCGGCCATGTCGGAGACGCGCTTGACCGTCTTCTGGAGCTGGTCGTACGGGATCTTCGTGAAGTCGGCGATGCACTTCAGGTCGTCGCAGGTCGCCATGACGCCCTGCTTCGTGAAGGCTTCGTACTCGTTGGCATGGGTTGCAACGGTGTTGGAGATCTTGCCGATGTTGTCGTTCCAGAGCACCCAGCAGTAGCGACCCGTCTGATTGAGGATGGCTTCGGAGAGCACGTCGCGGCGCTGGAGCTCCTCGACGAAGCGCTTGCCTTCCTGGTTGAGCATGATGGCGCCGTCAAAGCGCGAGTCGGCGATCAATTCGATCGCGCCCGAGATCGGGTCGCAGATCGGATAGGTCTGGATGTAGCCCATGTTGACGAGTTCGGCGCCGGCGCGTTCAGCCATGTAGAGGGCTTCGCCCGTGGTGCCCGGAGCATCGGTCGTCTTGAAGCGCTCGTCGATCTTCGGGTTGTACTTCTTCACCATTTCGGGGTTCGCGCCGAAGCCGCCCGTGGCGAGCACGACGCCGCCCTTGGCGTTGAAGGTGTACTCGGCGCCGTCCATCGTGGCCTTGACGCCGACCACGCGCCCGGACTTGTCCTTGACGAGTTCTTCGGCCTTCATGTTCGTGATGACCGGGATGCCGAGCTCATCGGCCTTGGCCTGGAACTTCGAGATGAATTCCGTGCCGGTGTGGCCCACCGGAATCAGGGCGCGCTTGCGGCTGTGGCCGCCGAAGAAGAAGAGGTTGTCGTCCTCAAAGCGCACGCCGAGATAGTCGCGGCACCACTTGGCGGCATCGAGCGCCTGATGCGTCATCACGTTGATGACCTTCATGTCGCCCTTGCCGTCGCCGCCCTTGAAGGTGTCTTCGGCGTGGAGTTCGGGCGAGTCGTCGTTGATGCCGAGCTTGGGCTGAACCCAGTTCTTCGCGACGTTCATTTCAGCGCCCGAGATGAGCGAGTTGCCGCCGACGGCGGGCATCTTTTCAAGCAGGACGACGTTGGCGCCCGCAGCCTTCGCGGTGATGGCGGCGGAGAAGCCCGCGCCGCCCGCGCCGATCACGACCACGTCGTAATTGCTCGTCTTGGGCAGTTCGCGCGCAACCTTCTTGAGGGCCTTCCTGTCGGCCTTGGCGAGCGTCACGCCGGCCTTCTTGGCGGCGTCGTTGACGGCATCAATGAAGCCCTTGGCGGAGAACGTGGCGCCCGAGATGAGGTCGACGTCGGTCGACGAGAGCGCAACCACCTCGTCCTTGAGGTCCGTGAAGACCTTCTTCGCGAGAATCGGGTTTTCGGCGGTCTTCACGACTTCAATATTCTGAATCTTGCCGCCGTCGAAGGTGACGGCGACCGTGATGTCGCCGTGCTTGCCCACGCCCGTCCCCTCGACCGTGGTCGGGGCGGCGAAGACGGAAGCGGAAAGCGTGCCGGCCGCGAGCAGCGCGGCGGCGGAAATGAGAGTCTTCTTGAACATTTGCAATGGTCCTTTGGGTTTCTGGATAACAGGTTTCAGGAGAACACGACGGGACGCATCATACAGCAAAACATTCTTACCGGTCGGTTTTTATCGGCGCATTTCACTAGTATTATCCCTTAGAGAACCGGCCTGCACAACCGGAAGAATCCTTGTCCTTCAAAGGTTTTACATTCAGAACGAGATACATCAGGGTTTTCACGTCCCCGACACGGATCTCCGTAAACATTCCGTCCGGTCGGTTTTGAGCGCATAATGCCACCCCGTGGAGCGGCCGCCCCGGGGATACGTTGCGGGGGTCGGCCGGCTCCGCCCGACGACGGCGGCCCAAACATGCCGCCGGGATGACCCGCCGCACCGGCGGCGAACCCCGCCTTGACCCTTCCAGGACCATTCAAGACTCAACAGGACCACTAAAATGAAACCATCCAAAATCGCGCTCTCCCTCGGACTCGCCTTCATGACCACCGCCGCATTTTCCGCCGTCACGCTCGACGGCCGCACGCTCACTCAGGAACAGGCCTGGGCCGCCGCCAACGGCGAAGAAGTCCGCATCGCGCCCGAAGCGATGAAGCACCTTGCCGACAGCCACAACCTCGTCATGACCGCCGCCCGCCAGGGCGTCGAAATCTACGGCCTCACGGTGGGCGTGGGCCTCAACAAGGACCACAAGCTCTTTGACGCCTCGGGCGAACTCACCGACGTCGCGCGCCAGGCGAGCATCGACTTCAACCGCAACATCCTGCGCTCGCACTCCGTGGGCTACGGCCCGTCGCTCGACCCGAAGATCGTGCGCCTCTCGATGGTCATCCGCCTCAACACGCTGCTCACGGGCCGCGCGGGCGTCCAGCCCTACGTGGCCGAGCTCTACAAGACCTTCCTCAACGAAGGGATCACGCCCGTGATTCCGTCCCGCGGCTCGATCGGCGACGCCGACATCACGCTCGCCTCGCATGTGGGCGCCGCGATGATGGGCGAATGGAAGGTGACGGTCGACGGCAGGGAGATGCCCGCCGCGCAGGCGCTCAAGGCGAAGAACATCAAGCCGCTCGTCCCGCAGGGCAAGGACGGCCTCGGCATCCTCTCGACGAATTCCGTCGGCATGGCGATGACGATGAACGCCGTCAAGACCATGCGCCAGGCCGTCGACGTGACGCCGGTCGTCTTCGGCCTCACGCTCGAAGGCATGAACGGCAACGTGGCGCCCTTCCTCGCCCAAACGGTGAACTCCCATCCGCTTCCCGGCCTTCAGAAGGCCGCGGAAAACTTCCGCACGACGCTCGAAGGGTCGTACCTCTGGGAGAAAAACGCCCGACGTCCGCTTCAGGATCCGCTCTCCTTCCGCACGACGGTCTACACGTACTCCGAAGCGCTTCGCGCGCTCGAAGAGCTCGACACGCTCGTCAACATCCAGATCAACTCGTCCGACGACAATCCCGGCGTGATCCTCAACGCCGCGAAGGATGACTTTGAGAAGACCCAGGTCGCCCAGTACTTCGTCGACGGCAAGGATCTCAAGGGCGCGATCATTCCGTCGGCCAACTTCGAGCCGCTCCCGATCGCCATCGCCGCCCAGCGCGCAACCCTTGCGCTCGCGCACGTCGCGCACAACTGCGTGCAGCGCACGATCCGCATGGACGAAGACCGCTTCTCGGGCCTGCCGCGCTATCTGACGGCCGAATCCAACAAGAACGGCCACAACTTCGGCGCCACCGAAGACACGATGGTTTCGATCTACGCCGAGAACGTCGACCTC
>CABUOH010000048.1 GCA_902493085.1 uncultured Sutterella sp.
TCAAGACCAGGCTGAGGATTGTTCGTGTCGATCATCTGCACGCCCATGCTCATCTTAGCCATCTGCTTGCTCATCAGAAGCGAGATGATCGAGCCGCTGAAGCCCACAACCATCGAGAAGATGAAGAGAGTAGGGAGGTTGAGGGACGAGCCCGCCATGGTGCCGAAGTTGACGCCGAACACCATCTGCACGACCGTGAGGATCACGCTGAGCATGATGAAGACGGCGAGGTTGGCGAGCACCAACAGACCAATGCGCTTAAACATACTGTTCCAATTTCCTTTTTTTTCTGCGTGGACAGAATGAGCGATGCATGTTCAAGGAACGGCGGACGTTCCATCGCTCGTTCAACCACCGTTCATTCATTGCGTAATTGTATGAAGATGACGTGTTCAATATGTTTGACATCATCTCGACAATTGTAACAAAGGTCTCAAAAACCTTTGAAAAACGTCTGAGGCAACGCGGCTACTTCACGTCCTCAATACGTTTCGTCGGGAAACTGTCCCAAGCGCCGCACCCAAGACAGTGCCAAGAAAAGGATGAAGCCAGAAAGCCGCAGTTCGAACACTGATACTTTGCAAACCTCCGGCCATGCCGCTGCAGAAGCGTGGCAAGGAGCTTCGTCTCCTCGTCCTCCGGCCGTTCCTTCTGGCGAAGCGTCATCATGGTCGAAAAGGCGGAGAGGCTCGGACGCCTCGCGAGCATGGCAACGACGTTCTGCTCTGTCTTTTCAAGCCCCTCCCAAGCAGCAAGACGCTTGACGGCCTCTTCCATGACGTCGGCTCCGCCGTTCTCGGACAAGGCTTGGTTCAGAAGCGCCACCGCTTCATCGCGGCGGCCGAGGGCGTCCAGCGCATCCGCAATGCGGCCGATCACAAGCGGCAAATATGCAGGCGTGAGATCCATCACATCCATCCAGCAGTGAAGTGCACGCTCGACATTGCCCAACGCTAACGCAACGGCACCGGCGGCAATGCCGGCACGGGCAGACTGGGGACACTTTTCGAGCGCATGGCGCACGTGATCGTCGGCAAGCTCGAAGTCCTTCCGGCGAACAGCCTCTTCTGCCAACTCGCAATAGTAATGGGCGATTTCGGAAGCACGGTTTTCACCTGCCTGAACTTCCAGCTGACGAGAAACATCGATAGCCGAGGTCCACTCGTGCTCAATGCAGTAGATGTCAAGAAGCGCCCTCAGTGCATCCAGGTGTTCAGTGGGATTTCGCAGAAGCCTTCGATAAGTCTCTTCAGCCCGGTCAAAGAGGCCTGCCGTCATATAGTCCTCTCCGAGAGCCTTCAACGCCTTGACGCGATCCGCCTCGGGGATGTCCTCGCGATTGACAAGATGGTTGTGCAACTTGATGGCGCGCTCAAATTCGCCTCGTCGCCGAAAGAGCGTGCCGAGCACGTGATGCAGTTCGATGAGTTCGGGGTCGAGTCGGACGACTTCAATGAACGGATCGACGGCCTTGTCTGGGTGATCGCTCATGAGCATAGCCACGCCGCGCGAATACGCTTCGGGCAGTTGCCTCGAATTCCTCTCGCGCTCACCCGCATCAAGTCCGCGAGCCCACCAGCCTGCGGCGAACAGGATGGGAATGAGGACCAGATACCAAAGTTCGGATTCCATAGATGGCCTTTTGCTATTCGTTTGTCGAAATTCGGAGACATTTTGGCACGCGATGCGGGCGTTGGACAAATGTCATTCCGATCATCAAGAAAAAAGGCTGCCGGCATTTTCATGCCGCAGCCTTTTTTGTGTTCCTCAGGGGATCGTCAGGCCCAAGCCCCTTGATCCCCCTGGATCAGCTTCGTTCAGAATTACTTCTGTTCGAGCTTGGCCTTGAGGAGAGCGCCGAGGTTGGTCGTGCCAGTGGCAGCCGTGGCATCGGCGTTGAGACGATCGAGAGCATCGCGAGCTTCAGCAGCATCCTTCGCGCGGATGGAAAGCTGGATGGAGCGGTTCTTGCGATCGATGTTCGTGATGAGAGCTTCGATCTCGTCACCGGCGGAGAGACGCGTCGTGGCGTCATCAACGCGATCGGCAGAGATTTCAGCAGCGCGGAGGTAGCCTTCGACTTCATTGCCGAGGTCGATGACGGCACCCTTGGCGTCAACGGACTTCACCGTGCCCTTGACAAGCGTGTTCTTGTCATGGGTGGAGGCAAAGTTGGAGAACGGATCGCCGCCCATCTGCTTGATGCCGAGGGAGATGCGCTCACGTTCCGTGTCGATCGCGAGAACGACGGCTTCGAGTTCGTCGCCCTTCTTGTACTTGCGAACGGCTTCTTCACCAGACTCATTCCAGGAAAGGTCGGAGAGGTGAACGAGGCCGTCGATGCCGCCAGGGAGACCGATGAACACGCCGAAGTCGGTGATGGACTTGATCTGGCCGGAGACCTTGTCGCCCTTCTTATGGGACTGAGCGAAGTCTTCCCACGGATTCGGCTTGCACTGCTTCATGCCGAGGGAGATGCGGCGGCGTTCTTCGTCGATGTCGAGAACCATGACTTCGACTTCGTCGCCGAGCGTGACGACCTTGCGCGGATCGACGTTCTTGTTCGTCCAATCCATTTCGGAAACGTGGACAAGACCTTCAATGCCAGCTTCGACTTCAACGAAGGCACCGTAGTCGGTGATGTTCGTGACCTTGCCGAAGAGACGGGTGCCCTGCGGGTAGCGGCGGGCGATGCCGACCCACGGGTCTTCGCCGAGCTGCTTGAGGCCGAGGGAGACGCGGTTCTTGTCCTGATCGAACTTGAGAACCTTGGCTTCGAGTTCCTGACCAACCTGAACGACTTCGCTCGGGTGGCGAACGCGGCGCCAGGCCAGGTCCGTGATGTGAAGGAGACCGTCGATGCCGCCGAGGTCAACGAAGGCGCCGTAGTCGGTGATGTTCTTGACGATGCCCTTGACGATGGCGCCTTCCTTGAGCGTTTCAAGGAGCTTGGCGCGTTCTTCGCCCATGTTGGCCTCAACGACAGCGCGGCGGGAAACCACGACGTTGTTGCGCTTGCGGTCGAGCTTGATAACCTTGAATTCGAAGGTCTTGCCTTCGTACGGCGTCGTGTCCTTGACCGGACGGGTGTCCACGAGGGAGCCCGGGAGGAAGGCGCGGATGCCGTTGGTCATGACGGTGAGACCGCCCTTGACCTTGCCCGTGACCGTACCGGTGACGAGTTCACCGGACTCGAGAGCCTGTTCGAGGTTCATCCAGGCAGCGAGGCGCTTGGCCTTGTCGCGGCTGAGGATGGTGTCGCCGTAGCCGTTTTCGACGGATTCGATGGCGACGGAGATGAAGTCGCCCGGCTGGACGGTCACTTCACCGCGGTCATCCTTGAACTCTTCGATAGGCACATAGGCTTCGCTCTTGAGGCCGGCATTGACGACGACGAAGTTGTAGTCGACGCGAACGACTTCAGCGGTGATGACTTCACCCTGACGCATTTCCTGGTGAGCGAGGCTTTCGGCAAAAAGCTCAGCGAAGGATTCGGGCTTGTTGGTTTCGTTGGTCATTGTTTGAAATAAAGATACACACCCGCAGCAGAAGGCTTTGGGCGGAGTTGATGAAAAGCGGACCGTGTAGCCGGCCCGCAGAAAAAGCGAACGCTTATTCTACGACAACTTTTTGGTCTCGTCCCACCACTCGAGGACTTTTTTTACGACTTCCTCAATGCCCATGTCGGACGTATCGAGAAGACGCGCATCCGAAGCGGGCTTGAGCGGCGCCGTGGCACGTTGACTGTCGCGACGGTCGCGTTCCTCAAGGTCTGCGGTCAGAGCCGCCAGATCCGCAACCTCGCCGCGTCCTATCAGTTGGCGATATCTGCGCTCGGCTCGAACCTTCGCCGTCGCAGTCATGAACACCTTGAGCGGCGCATCAGGAAAGACCACCGTACCCATGTCTCGGCCGTCGGCCACAAGACCAGGCAGGCGTGCGGCGTTCTTTTGGAGCGCAAAAAGTGCCTCGCGCACGCCAGGCACCACGGCCACGCGGCTGGTGGCCGCACTGACTTCTTCCGCACGAATGGCCGTCGTCACATCCCGGCCGTTCAAAAAAATGCGGTCTGCCTCGAAGACCGGCGCGAGTTTTTGAGCCGCATTCGTGAGCGCATCCGCATCGTCAAGGTCGACCCCTCTGGAAAGAGCGTCGAGCGTAGCGATCCGATAGAGCGCCCCACTGTCCAGATAGTGAAAGCCGAGCGCCCCTGCGACGCGAGCCGCGATCGTGCCTTTACCGCTTGCGGCCGGGCCGTCAAGCGTAATAACCGGAATGCTGTCTGTCATGGATTCTCTCAATCTCGTCTGTTGACCTTGTTGATTCGCCGTGCGGACCGAACCGCGCAGGCAAAGTCATCAGTCTACAACAGGGTACGATCCGAGGAGACGCCAATGTTCGGCCCTGGCCTCCATGACGGCGAGCGCATCGCGCACGGCGGAATTGTCAATTGAGCCCTCGATGTCAATGAAAAAGTTGTAGTCCCAAAAGCCGTTGCGGGCAGGTCGACTCTCAATGCGCACCATCTGCACGCCGCCTTCAGCCATCGGTGCCATCATGGCGTAAAGCGATCCGGGCTCGTTCGGCACCGAAAAGACGATGCTGGTCTTGAAACAGCCGCCCCTCTTGAAGCCGGACTGCGGCTCCTTCGCCATCACGAGGAAGCGGGTGCGATTGCCCTCGCCGTCCTGAATACTCTGCGCCGCAACTCGAAGACCATAGATGTCAGCCGCCACGATCGCCGCAATGCCAGCAGCCCCGCGTTCGATGGACGCGCGACGCGCACCTTCGGCGTTGGACGAGACGGGAATGCGCTCCGCATCCGGCATGTGCCGCGACAACCATCCTCGGCATTGCGCGAGCGCCTGCGCATGTGCGTAGACCCTCTTGACATTCCCAAGCTTGTCTTCAAGCGTCAGCAGGTTGTGAACGACGGGCACGGACACCTCGCCCACGATGCAGAGGTGCCGTTCCAGCAACAGATCGAGCGCATGCGTAACCGTGCCGTTCGTGTTGTTTTCGATCGCGATGACGCCGAAGGCGGCCTCGCCGTCCTCTACCGCATTGAGAACCGCGTCGAAATCGGGTTCGGCAAGCACCTTGACGTCACGACCGAAGAAGGCCCTGACGGCCTGCTCGGAAAATGTGCCTGCCGGCCCCAGGAACGCGACGGGCTTTTCAGTGCTCGCGGCCATGACGCCCCGCAAACTTGTGCATAAACTCAGTGAGCCTTTCGACACCCTCCATAGGCATCACGTTGTAGAGCGACGCTCGCAGACCGCCCACGGACCGATGACCGGCAAGATTCGTCAGACCGGCCTCCTCGGCCTCTTGCACAAAAACCGGGAGGAGCGACTCGTCAGCGAGAGTGAAAACAATGTTCATGCGGCTTCGTGCCTCGGGCGCAATGCGGCTCACGTAAAAATCCCCGAGGCCGTCAATGGTGTCGTAAAGGAGCTTGGACCGCGCCTTGGCACGGCGATCCATCTCCTCAACGCCTCCCTGCTCATCGACCCAGCGGGCCATCAGCATGGCTGTGTAGAACTGAAGAACAGGCGGCGTATTCTGCAGGCTATTGTTCTTGGCATAGACACTCCAGTCGAGCATCTGAGGCACCGTTTCCGCTGCGCACCCGAGTTGGTCTCTGCGCACGATCACGCAGGTCAAGCCCGCCGTCCCGAAATTTTTCTGAACGCCGGCCCATACGGCGGCATAGCGCGTCCAATCAATCGGACGGCTCATGAAGTTGCTCGACATGTCGGAAACGAAAAGCACATCGCCGTCGTCAACGGCCGGCAGGCTCGTGAATTCCGTGCCGTCCACCGTTTCGTTGTCGCAAAAGTAAACGTACTCTACATCGCGCGGAACGCGGATGAGATTCTTCGGCAGTTCTCGGTTATTGCCTGCCCAAAGCGTTGTTTCGCGCGAGACGCGACGGCATTCCTCGCTCGCCATGCGAGACCACGTGCCCGTGACAACATAGCCGCCGCGACAACCCTGAGTGACAAGATTGAGGGGAACCATCGCAAACTGCATCTTGCCGCCGCCCGGGCAGAAAAGAATCTCGAAATCGTCCGGAACAGCCAAAAGCGTCTTCACCCTGCTCTTGAGTTCAAGCAGAATTGCCTCAAATGGCGGCTTGCGATGCATCATTTCGAGAATGGAATAGCCATGGCCCTCATAGTCGATCACAGCCTCGGAAACACTTTTGAGAACAGATTCCGGCAGCATGCTCGGACCAGCAGCGAAGTTGAAGGGACGCCCCATGACCATCTCCAGACAAAAATGACGGACCAAAAAAACGGATGCGCAGCAACTGAAGCGGCACATCCGTTTATCTTAGGCGATCTTGTCAAAAGTTGCCGACGGCAGAATCAAGCATCATTCTTGATCCTGATCATGCTCATCAGCATCAGCATCCATCTCCGCATCGACCACCGGAACTTCGTTCTCATCTTCGATCGGATCCTCGTCCGTCTGCAGATCCTCATCGGAAACTTCAATGTTGAGTTTTTCCAGTTCGTCTTCAGCGCTCTTGACCGCCACTCGGCGCACCGAGGCGAGCGTATCGTCGCACGTATTGATGAGGCGTACGCCCATGGCCGCACGGCTCACGATGTTTACTTCACCCGCTCGAGTGCGGACAACCTTGCCGCCCGTGGTGAGCATCATGATCTCGTCATCGGGATCGGTCAGAACGGCAGAGACCATGCGGCCGTTGCGCTCCTTCGTGGAAATGGCGATCACACCCAAGATGCCGCGATTCTTCCGCGGATACTCTCCCACGCGGGTGCGCTTGCCGTAGCCGTGCTCGGTCGCGGCAAGCACGTACTTCTCCTCATCGTTTGTAACGATAAGGGAAATAACGGACTGGCCTTCATCGAGACGCATCCCGCGCACACCGTGGGCCTGACGGCCCGTCGGACGCACAATGCTTTCGGAGAAGCGGACGCACTTGCCGGCATCGCTGAAGAGCATGATGTCTTCAGTCCCATCGGACACAGCCACGCCTACGAGCGTTTCGCCTTCGTCGAGCGTTGTTGCGATGATGCCCTTGAGACGAGCATTCTTGAAGGCCGAGAGCGGCGTCTTCTTGATGGTGCCGCGATTGGTCGCCATCACGATGAAATGTTCGTCATCAAAACCCTGGGTCGGAAGCATGAAGGAAATCTGCTCGCCTTCCTCAAGCGGAAGAAGATTGACGATCGGACGCCCGCGCGTATTGGATTTGCCCTCGGGCAGCTCGAAGACATCGATCGGATAGACCCGACCTGCAGTGGAAAAGCACATGATCACGTCATGCGTGTTAGCGATGAAGAGTTCGGCGATCTCGTCGTCCTTCGTCATCTCCTGAACCTTGCGGCCCTTGCCGCCGCGCGTCTGCGCGTCGTAGTCCGCA
>CABUOH010000049.1 GCA_902493085.1 uncultured Sutterella sp.
CTTGTAGAACTCGCCGATCGAAGGAATGTCGAGGAGCTCGGCACGGGCATATTCGTTGATGATGTCTGCCTTTTCCTGCGGAATCACGCCGAGTTCGGCCTGAGCTTTGGCCAGTGCGGCCTCGGTGTCGAGCCATTTCTGAACCCAGGACTTGTCGGAGAAGATTTCACGCATTTCGTCCGTGGAGAACATGCAGCCGTGAATCAGGGAATCAATGGCGGTGGAAGGCATGGTGTGCAGTCCTATGAATAATGAGTTTGCTGGAGAGGCCTTGACCTCGGGAAACCGCTCCTCAGCCTCTTGAGCCGCAGGAGCTTGACCTCATTGTGCTGTCCGATCTCAGCCGCCACCCTTGCTGAGCTTTTTTGTCTTGCCCTTCATCAAGCCGACCATGGCCTGAGAATGCGGCCTACGCTACAAGCGCAGGAAAAAGCACCTTATGTCTGCTCCATACATATCAAAAGTCACAACCGAACATATTCAAAAACGACTTCCCCCCAGTCCTCAATTCGACTCACAAGCACACCTCATCCCCCCTTATGTACCGAACCTTTTTCATTATGTACGGTACATTAACCAAGCATTTGTTCGCGCTCATAGACAAAAAAGGGGGACGAGCAACATGCCCGTCCCCTCGTGCGGCGATTTTTGCCTCCCGAATCCAACCGTCTTATCGACTGCAGCCGAATCCTCCTTCGAGGCGCCGCTTCGCCTTTCCGGCGAGCCCCGTCATCCAGGGAAACTCGGCTTCGTGCGCGGCCCTGAAGCGTTCGATCTCCTCGATCTCCCGGAGCGTCGCTGCAGTCATGTCAAGCCCCTCCATGAGCATGGTGCGGTGCCTCGGTGCCACCTCAAAGGGCCAGACGCTTGCGCCCCGGCGAATTTCCCGGCGCACGAGATCAACCGTGAGCTCAACGGGCGTCGTGTCGGAGAGTGCGTCCATGATCTCGACGGAGACCTCGGGCGCCACGCGGCAGGCGAGCAATCCGTTGTTGAAGCAGTTCGAGTAGAAGATTTCGCCGAAGCCCGGCGCAATGACAACGCGGATGCCCATCTGCAGGAGGCCCCATACGGCATGCTCGCGACTCGAACCGCAGCCGAAGTTCGGACCCGCGCAGATGATCGCGGTTTTCTCAAACCCCGGCCGATTGAAGACGCAGTCGGCCCTTGACGAGCCGTCCGGATTGCACCGCATGTTGAAGAAGACCCCTTGCGCGAGTCCGGATTTGTCGATGCCGCGCAGAAACTGCTTGGGCATGATCTGGTCGGTGTCGCAATTGTCGATCGGAAGCGGTGCGGCAACGGCCGTGAGCGTGGTGAGTTTGTCCATGATGCTGCTCCTCAAAGCCTGCGCCAGTCGGTGAATCTGCCGGCTACGGCTGCGGCCGCGGCCATCTGCGGGCTCACGAGATGCGTGCGTGCGCCTCGCCCCTGGCGTCCCTCGAAATTGCGGTTCGTCGTGGAGGCGCAGCGAACGCCCGCCTCCAGAATGTCGTCGTTCATGCAGAGGCAGAGCGAACAGCCGCTCTTTCGCCACTCGAAGCCCGCATCGCGAAAGATCTGCGCCAATCCTTCCTCTTCGGCCCGTCGGCGAACCTCCATGGAGCCCGGCACCACTTGGGCGCGAACGCCCGGCGCCACATGCCGCCCCTTGAGCACGGCCGCTGCGGCGCGCAGATCCGCCAGCCGCGCATTGGTGCAGGAGCCGATGAAGACATGCTGAACCGGCACGCCTTCGAGCACCATGCCCGGCTCCAGTCCCTGATAAGCGAGGCCGCGCTCGGCGGCCGCGCGGGCAATCGGATCTTCAAAGTCATCCGGCGACGGGATCGCCTCGTCGATCGCCGCACACTGGTCCGGGCTCGTTCCCCAGGTGACCATGGGCTTGACGCACGAGGCATCCAAAACGATCGTCCGGTCGTAGGCCGCGCCTTCGTCAGGCGCAAGCGTGCTCCAGTAGGCGCGGGCAGCCTCAAGCCCGGCTCCCCTGAGAGCCGGCGCATGCGCTTCGACCCAAGCTGCCGTCTTCTCGTCGGGCGCAATCAGCGCTCCTCGTGCTCCCGCCTCAACCGTCAGATTGCAGAGCGTCATGCGGCCTTCGACCGACAGGGCAGCAATCGCTTCTCCCTGATATTCGACCACGTGGCCGAGCGCCCCGCGGGCGCTGATCGTGCGCAACACCGTGAGTGCGAGATCCTTGGCCGTCGCCCCCTCGGGAAGCCTGCCCTCAATGCGTATGAGCATCGTCCGGGCGAGCCGGTAGACGAGCGTCTGCGTCGCAAGAATGTGTTCGATTTCGGAAGTCCCGATGCCGAAGCCCAGAGCGCCGAGCGCACCGTGGGTCGTCGTGTGACTGTCTCCGCAGATGACGACCATGCCCGGACGCACGAGCCCCTGCTCGTCCACCACGACATGCTCGATGCCCTGATGAGCGTCGTTCGGGCCGTAAAAGGCCTCGATGCCGTTGCGCCGGCAGTTGTCCTCGAGCGTTTGTGCCTGCCGCAGCGAGGCCGCATCGGCAATGACGCGCGGCGAGACGTCCGCGCTCGGAATAATGTGGTCGACCACGCAGAGATGCGCGTCGGGCGCAAAAGCCTTCACGCCTCGCTCGACGAGGCCTGCAAAAGCCTGCGGGCTCGTATATTCGTTGGCAAAGTGCAGGTCTGCGTAGAGAAGAACGGTGTTCTCGTCTATCGTGCGCACCACGTGCTTATCAAGAATCTTCTGGTACAGGGTCCGGGCCATGGCGGCTTCTCCAAATGCGGCCGTTCCCAGGCGATGCTCTCAAGGAGAGCGCCTGAGGGTGACGGCATCTTGTTTATAGAAAATCTTACATCCAAATGTAGATTTTCGTATACGTAAAGTCCCTTAGACGATCCTGCTCATGCCCCGCAGACTCGGCCGTTCCCGCGCCCTTCGGGCGGAAAGCTCAGCGCACGAGCTCGTAGGGCCACTGCACGACGCCGAGAAAGTTTCGAACGTCGCGGTAGCCGCTTGCCGCCATGATCCGGCCGCCGACGTCGCTTCGGCGTCCCGAGCGGCAATAGATGAGCACGGTCTTGTTCACGTCGGGGCATTCGGGAAGAATGCGACCCATGCGGATGTCGCCCAAGGGCACGTTGACGGCACCGGGCACGTGTCCCGTCGCAAATTCGGCGGGTTCGCGCACGTCAAGAATCACGACGTCGTCGCCCATCATGGCCTTGGCCTCCTCGGGCGTAATCGTGAAGAAGCCTTCCTGGGCGTGGTCATCCATGTCGAACCTCCTGAAAAACAATGTGCATGCAAAAATTCGGCACGCTCCGGTCTAGTACCGGATGCGTGCCGATTGTAGCCTACCTGCGACGCCCGCTGAAGCGGGCGAACAGCGAACGGTCAGTGCTCGGGCGACTGATCTTCGTCCGCCATGTCGTCTCCGTTCAGTTCCCCGGCATATTCCTCATGCTTGGCTCGAGCAACCTCCGACTGATCCCCGAACCACGTCGCCAGGCTGAAGAGGAAGGCCTGATTTTCAAAGGGAGCTTCAATCAGCTTGGAAAGGCGCTTGCGCTTCTTCGGCGGGAGCTCGAGCATGAAATGTGCCAGCAAGCCGAGATGGTACAGGGCCTCCTGCAGCAAGCGCGCGTCCTCCCGCTCAAGGTTCGTCAACGCCGCGTCAAAGCGTTCAAGCGGCCTCAGCAACATCTCGATGGCCTCATCCTCGCTCAGGCTGCGTTTTCTTCCGATCAGGTCTTCAAATCGGTTTTCGGGAATGCGCGCCTGCGGCATCCCCAGGAAGAATTCGCCTGCGGGTTCGACTTCAAACATGATCATGCGTGCCGCTCCCGACGACAAGCCCACCGTCTCGACGAACGTTTTTGAGAGCTGCTTATCCATGAGCAGCTCGTTCGCAGCGTGGAACGTCGCCTGTACGATGAAAGAGGTGCGATAAAAATCGAGCTCGTCCAAGTCGCGCCGAACGTCGGACATCAGTCCTTCGGCGTCTTCAAACCATCCCATCTCGTCGTCATCGTCGAAATCTTCGTCGAAATCTTCCTCGTACTCGCCCTCTTCTTCACGTTGAAGAGCCTCGTAGCTTCTGGCCACCCCCTTGAGCTGCTCGTCCGTGATCAGGTTGAAAAGCTGTGAAAGCATGACCGCAGCCGAAGAGGGCGCGCTGTCATCGACGTCAGCCTGAGAAACGACATCGAGGAGTTCGCAGTCATCCTTGCCTTCTGCGCGGCAGCAGGCCCGAATCAGATGAGCGAAGACGATGTAGACCGGATACTGCTCGCCATGCTTGGCAAAGGCCTTGGCAAGCGGCTTGACGGCCTCATCAAGCTCATCGGGGAGCATTGCGGGATTGAAGTTCTTCAGCTCCTTTTGGAGTTCGTCCGCAGCCTTGATCGATTCGAATATCTGGCCCGAGACGGCTTCGCACGCCGCCGGATCGTCCTCCATGTTTTTCCTGAGAGTCTCTTCCCAGGCGTTGACGCTGCCCTGCGCCATGGCAAGACCGACCTTGAGCAGTTCGTTGTGAATGAAGGCCATGCGCTGCCGGCCGTTCTTCGAAAGCGTGCGGGCGGTGCTCAGAATGTTCTCGGCCGTGATGATGACGTTGTCGACTTCCAGATTCTTCTTGAAGTTCTCCCGAAGCATCTCCATCAGCTCGACCGACGGCTCCTGCTCAAAGCTCGACAAGTCATCAAAAAAGTTCCAGAGCGCACCGTCCTCGCGCATCGCAATCTGGCGCTCGATTCCAGCCTCATCCAGGCCGCAGCGCTCGAGACGCGCATGCCACTCGTCCCGCTCCTCCTCATGGAGGCCGAGATCATCAAGTGCCCAGCAGACCGAATCAAGGGCGCAAACCAGGCATTCGGTCTTGAGAGGATCGTCGAGCCTCATGACCGCCCTCTCCATAATGTCGCACTGCGCCTTCATGTCCACATCATCTCTTTGAGCCTCAAACGCCGCGGCGTCCTCCTTGAGAAAATCCCGAAGCTTGCGGCATTCGACAATCTGTTCCCCGTTCACATCGGACGCCTTGACAAGCTCCTTCTGAAAAACCTCGACGGGGTCGCGATCCTGAAGAAGCGTGTCCACAACCTCAAGCATGCCGTTGTGCATGTAGGCAAAGATCGGGCGGGCCTCCTGCGGCAGCTGCCGGTAGGCTTCGAGAAGCTCGTCTGCCTTGAAAAGGTCGAACAGATCGAGGTGAGAACATGCGGTCCCGTCCACAACGTCATCGGCGGGATCAAGCGCTTGTGCGCTGATGGGCTTTTTGGCCATGAGGCTCTCCTTGTGCTGGCGGCCCGCACCACTTGCTGCAGGCCTTTGCGCAAGCTTAGCAAAGACTCCGAAAAAGCGTCTCCCCCTTCGCCGCGCAAAGGCGAAGACGCCTGCAGCAGAAGCGCCTCAAGCCAAAACTCAGTCGTCGGCCGACGGCGTCTTCCCCGGCGCCTTGGCGGCCGCGGCCCTTGCATCGAGCTCGTCGAGGTATTCGGGCGTGATGTCGCCCGTCACATAGCGCCCGTCAAAGCACGAGCAGTCGAAGGATTCGACTGCGGGATTCATGCCGCAGAGAACCTTGTTGAGATCCTCGGCGGGCGGATAGATCACGGCATCCGCGCCGAGGATCTTGGCGACCTCTTCGGCGCTCTTGCCGTCGCCGCAGAGAAGCTCGGAGCGCGTCGGCATGTCGATGCCGTAGACGTTCGGATACATGACGCGCGGTGCGGACGAGGCGACGTAGACCTTCACGGCCCCGGCCTCCCGGGCCATGCGAACGATTTCAGTCATGGTCGTGCCGCGCACGATGGAATCGTCGACGAGCAGCACGCTCTTGCCCTCAAACTCGACGGGCATGGCGTTGAGCTTCTGGCGCACGCTCTTCTTGCGCACCGTCTGGCCGGGCATGATGAAGGTGCGGCCCATGTAGCGGTTCTTGATGAAGCCCTCGCGGTAGGGAAGGCCGAGCGCCTGTGCGAGCTGCTGCGCGCACGGACGGGCGCTGTCGGGAATCGGCATCACGACGTCGATCTCATTGAGATCCACGGCGGCCCTGACGTGATCGGCGAGAATCTCGCCCAGACGCAGGCGGGCGGCATACACGTTGATGCCGTCGATCGTCGAATCGGGGCGCGCGAAGTAGACGAACTCAAAGGCGCACGGATGAAGCGCGGACTCGTCCGCGCATTGGGCGAACGAAACATTTCCCTCAAGGTCGATCCACATCGCCTCGCCCGGCTTGAGATCTCGCTCGGTCTTGAAGCCCAGGCCGATCATCGTCACGGACTCGGAGCTCACCATGTACTCCGTGAAGCCGTTCTCAAGCTTGTTGGAGCCCCAGCAGATCGGACGGATGCCGCAGGGATCGCGGAAGGCGAGCATGCCCTTTCCTGCAATCACGGCCACGCAGGCGTAGGAGCCCCGCACGCGGCGGTGCAGCGCGCGAACCGCATCGAAGACCGAAGTCTTCGTGAGACGGCGCCCTTCGCTCGTGGCGCGCGAAAGTTCCGAGGCAAGCACGTTGAGGAGCACTTCGGAGTCGCTCGTCGTGTTGAGATGCCGCCGGTCCGTCTCATAAAGCTCGCGGCGAAGATCGTCGGCGTTCGTCAGATTTCCGTTGTGCGCAAACGCAATGCCGAACGGCGCATTCACGTAGAAGGGCTGGCACTCGTCGGGCGACGTGGCGTTGCCCTGCGTCGGATAGCGCACGTGGCCGATGCCGACGCACCCCGTCAGGTCGCGCATGTTGCGCGTGCGAAAGACGTCGCGCACGAGGCCGAGCCCCTTGAAGAAGTGAAACTGTAGGCCGTCGAGCGTCGCGATGCCGGCAGCGTCCTGGCCGCGGTGCTGCAGCAGATGAAGCGCGTCATAGACGCGCTGGTTGACCGGCGCATCGGACATCAAGCCAATAATCCCGCACATGATGTGTTGTTCCTTTTCCCGTCCGCGCCGACGAGGGATCGGCGGCGGCCGGTCTAGATTGAGGAGAGTTGAGAAAAAATGTTGCCTATAAACGATCAAGGGGACCGTGCGCATGCAGGGTCCCCTTGATGAAATCCGTCACAATCCCGTCACCTTCGTGCCCTTGAGGGCTTGAATCCACTCCGGCATATAGGGCATGGCCCACTCGATCACGGTTTCGGCAGGTCCGATCATGACGGACTGCTGCCACATGCGGCTCGAGCTGAGCGACTGCGACAAGCCGAAGAAGAACACGCACGCGGCAACCACGATGATGCCGCGCACGAAGCCGAACGCCCCGCCGAGAATGCGGTCCTCGAACGTGAGGGCCGCGACCTCGAGCATCTTTCGGAGGATGAAGCCGAAGAGCCCGACGATGAAGAGGCAGGCCACAAGAATCAGAACGGCCGCGATGATCACGCGCGGGATGT
>CABUOH010000050.1 GCA_902493085.1 uncultured Sutterella sp.
GAGCCACAACCTCGACGCCGTCTGCGAGGCGGTGGAGTTCTTCGGCAACGTCTGCGGACTTGCGCACAAGGACATCGTGGTCTCGACCGTGGGCGACCACAGGCTCTTTGACCGCCTGCCCGAACTCTCCGTGCGCCCCGCGCTTGCGCTGAGCCTGCACACCACCGACAACGCGCTTCGCAGAAGGCTTCTCACCCGTTCAAGGGACATTCCGGTCGAGACGCTTCTTGAGCGAACGCTCGACTATGCGGACAAGACGGGATATCCCGCCCAGATCGAGTGGACGCTGATGGCGGGCGTCAACGACGCGCCCGAGCAGGTCGAGCGTCTGGCCGACCTCATTGAGGGGCGCTACGCCATGGTGAACTTCATTGCCGTCAATCCGGTCGAAGGTTCGGGCTTCAGAAGGCCCGAGTCCTCACGCATGCAGGATCTCATCACGATCCTGCGCAGGCGGGGCACGGTCGCAACGCTGCGCGACAGCGCGGCCCAGGACATCGAGGGCGGTTGCGGACAGCTGCGCGCCCGCGTGATCGGAATCCGAAAGACGGGCGACGGATCAGACGCCGGATCGGAGGACTGATCAGGTGACCGGCGGCTCAAAATGACCGGAAAATGAGGGGGGGACGTTCGATTCGAGAAGTTGTGCTACAGTCCAAGACATGCGCGAAGACAGGCGTTTGCGCGCAAACTTCACGCTTCGGCGGTCCAAGGCTCGTCATTCGGTGTTTCGCCGGATAGGCTCTCCTGACGGAGGTCACAGCCTGCGCTTTTGCGCCGGCACTTCAGAACGGGAAGCCCTGAGGCCGGAGGGAACCCCCCTCCGGTCTTGAGCTTCTCGGTTTGCCGCACGATCGGTCAACGATCCGCATCTCGGCAAAAGTTGGACCGTCCGAAGCGCCTTCGTTTCGACGGCTCCTTCGCGAGGGATTCGGGCGGGAACCGGCTTCGGCCGGTTTTTTCGCATGGGTTGCGGGCGCCGTTCAACGCAAAAAGCTGCCGTCGGGTCCGACATCCGCCCGAACATCGGCGGCGAAGGATTCCTTCATGTTCATTCTTCCGGACAACGGCTGCCGCGATCCGCAGTGGCGCAGACGGATTTCCGTCGCGGTCATGGCCGACACGCTTTTTTCGATTGATCCCTGGACGGACGACTTCGCCGCGGCGTTTCGGCGGGCGCTCCTCAAGAATGCTCCGGAAGTCTTCGCCGCGACCTGCGCGCTTTTTCCGGGCATGAAGCAGGCGGCGGTGGTCCTTTGGGTGCATGAGGCCTGCCGCGATGTGCCCGAAGAGCAGGCCTTTTGGCGCGCGATTGTCCGCAGTGCGCAGCCGAACCTCGAATCCCGCCTGCCCGTGCTGCGCCTCCCGCAAAGGCATCCAAACGAAGTGATTCAGGTGATGCTCGGCCAATCGGACAAGCTTGTGCGCCTTCCGGAGAAGCTTGCCAAGCGCAGGGCCGGATTCGCATTCGAGCTCGCGGCGGCGGACTTCGTGAGAAGCGGGGGCCGAAGCGCCCGAGCGCTGATCGAGTCGGTCCGGAGCTTTCGCGGCGTCACCGGTCATGAGGCCTCGGCGATGTGGGTGCGAATCCGGGAGCGCCTCTCGTCGATGAACGTTCGACTTGAGCGATGCGAGCCCGAGACGGCCCTGCTCGCGACAAACGCGCAGCTCTTTGGCCTGTTGACGAACCCGGAAGCGGCGTCGATTCTCTATGAGACGGAGGACGGCGCGTGCTCGGCGCGACTCGGCATGCTCGCCCGGGCTTCGTATCCGGAGAAGTTGTCGGATCTTGAGGCAACGATTCGAACGGGAGCCTACGGCCATGCCGAAAAGATGCTTGCGGCGTGTTTCGGGTGCGTGCCCGCGGGCATGCTTTCCTCAGGACTTCAGGCTGAGCTCAGAAGGACTTGGTTTCGACGGGATCCCTTTGATTGGAACGGGATTCAGTTCGGCGAGAACTGGGAGCCCATGAGCGAAGCGCTCGTGCGCTGCCTTGAAGGCTGGGCGGGTCTCAAGGTGCCGGGCTGGATGCGCGGAGAGCCGCAGGCGCTGCTGAAGGGCTTTGCAGATCGTGATTTCGTGCACCGTTTTCCGCTTAGGTGCCTTGAGCGGCTCGCGAATGCCATCGGTCTGCCCGCCTATGAGGCGCTCGCGGCGTGGCCCTATGCGCAGCCGCTGACGGTCTGCCGTCCCGAGGCCTATGCGAGGCTCGGTGCCGAGACGGTTTTCCGCGTGCTTCCGTCCGACGATGCGTATGCGGACATCGCGAAGCGCAGGCTTGACGGTGCGCTTGTCGTGAAGCTCGGCCCGGCAATGAATCGCAGCCAAAAGGCGGCTTGGCTCAAGGCGTGGATCGACGAGCGGCCCGAGCCCGAAAGGACCGCCCTCAAGCGGACGCTGGCTCAGCATGCTGACGGTCCGTACTTCAACATCGTTTCGGAGGATGATCCCGTCTGGCTGGAGCTGGGCCTTGAACGTCTTTTGAGCGGGCCTTTTTGCCGGGTGCTTCGGGCGCAGTCCGGGGCGGCGGCACGCCTTGAGGGAGCGTCGGACGCCTGGCTCAACGCCGTGCGCGAAGCGGCAAAGCCCGTCCGCATGCCCGTGAAGCGCAAGGGAAAGACGCGGGATCAGCGAAACGGGGATAAGCGAAACGGGGATAAGCGAAACAGAGATAAGCGAAACCGGGACGAGCCAGGCAGGGACGAGCCCAAGGCAGTCAAGATCGACTGCGGAAGCACGAACGCGAGCTCCTCAAGACGCTCCTCTCGAGGAGCAGCCTGCGACGCCGGTTCGTCACGGATTTTCTCCGGCCGGACATGGTGACCTTCGAGCCCGACGGCGGCGTTTGGCTTTTGAAGCGTGCGTGGATGAATCTCAAGGTGCTCGCCGAGGACATGCTCCGCTCGAAGACCTTCGCGGGCGACCCTCAGCTCAAGGCGAAGATCGTGTGCATGGCCTTTCAAAGGCTCAAGAAAGGCGGCCGAGAGAGGCTTGATCTGCTGCGTCTTGCCGTGAGCCGGTCCGAGGACTTCGACGTGCTGAGGCCCGAGGTTGCCTGGACGCGAAGGGAGCTTGAGGCCGTGGCGGGTTTTGTTGCGCCGAACCATGTCGAAGCCTTTTTGAAGGCCGTGCCCGGGGACGGTCTCGAGCTTCTCGAGACGGCCTCGCCGGGACTTCTTCGCGGAAGGCGCTTTTTCGAATTGTGCTGCAGCCGGGTTCGCGGCGGACGTCCGCTGCCCGCTGCCGGGCGACCGAACGTTCCGCTCGACGAGGCGGACTTGAGCTGCGAGCGGGCTTGCGAAATCCTCGGAATTCCCGACGACGAATGGCTTGACCGACGCCTGGCCGGATGCCTCGAGCGATTCGGACGTCAGGCCGAGGGATCGCTCAGGCTGCTTGCGGACGAGGCACGGGACGTGCTTTCGCCGAGCCTGGGGGCGATGGTCGACGAGGCGCTTGCCCGATTGGCCGTGAAACCGTCCGAGCGGCTCAAGGCTCTCGAGGCTGCGGCCGAAGCCGGCCGTGGTGCGGTGCTCGACTGGTGGCCTCAGGAGGGGCCCGACGGCGAGGACGGCATCCTCTACGGGCTTCTTCGGGTGCATCACCGGATTGAGGAGGTCGCCCGGCTCTGGCCTTCCGATGAGGCGTGCGCCCGTCGAGCGCTCAGCTTGATGCAGAGGCTTTGGCCGAGAGACGCCGCCTGGGTGGAGATCATGGCGGGGCTCGGGCCGCAGAGCGCGCCGCTGCTGCGGGAACTCATCGGACGGGCTGATTTCAGACGACCGCTCGGGTGCCGATTCGATGCGTCGTATGCGCGCTATGCGATTCCGAAGAAAAACGGCGGCGAGCGCGTCATTCATGCGCCCGCAGCCGCTCTGAAGGCGGTGCAGAGGCTAGTGAACGAGAGGATTCTGCAGCCTTTGGGCGCTCACGAGGCCGCCTGGGGTTTCGTGCCTGGACGCGGCATCACGGGCAATGCCGCCCATCACGCCGGTCAGGCCGTTGTGGCGTGCGCCGACATCAGAGCGTGTTTTCCGAGCGTTGGGCGAGGACTGGTGATTTCGGTTTTGAGGCGCGACCTGGGCGACGCGTTTTCGGATGCGGCGCTGATGAAGCTCGCCGACATCGTGCTCGCCGAAGGCGTGCTGCCCACCGGGGCGCCGACGTCGCCCGCGATCCTCAACCGCGTGCTTCTCAAGAGCGACGAGATTCTCTCCGAGGCGGCGCATCGGCGCGAGTGCGTCTACACGCGCTACGCGGACGATCTTGCGTTCAGCGGCTCAGACGCCGCGGTCGCGCTGCTGGGCCTTGCCCGCGGCGTGCTTGAGGCCATCGGGCTTGAGCTCGATCCGAAAAAGACGGATGTCTTCCGACGGGGACGCCGGCAGTGCTGCACCGGGCTCGTCGTCAATGAGAAGGTGAACGTGAAGCGCGGGTACGCCAGGCATCTTCGGGCGGCCGTTCATGCGCTCGCCTGCGGCAGGACGCCTCAGCTCGACGGCTGCGCGCTGAGCGTGCCGATGCTCAAGGGTATTTGCTAGTCGATAAAAAACTTGCCAAATCTACCATCGGCAATGTGGCGTAGCGGGAAACTTGAAGTACGTAAGGTCATTGCTCACGCGGAATTGAGAAAAATTACTGAACCGCAGACGTTAGCGGTGATTATGTTTGCATGCGACACGTGCTGACGCATACGAGGTTATGATGAGTTCAAGCCATCAGAATCCATGCGAGCGACGCCATGCTTCTATCCGATTTTCCCGATCCCTTCAGTCTTTACCTTGTCCCCAGAGAGCGGCTTTCCGCCTTCCAGAAAAACAAGCAAGCGAGCGCCATGCGCACGGTCTGCTTCAAGGTGGATGAAGCGACACTCTCCGAAGAAGATCGCCTCAAGCTTGATGCGCTCCACAACGCATACGGTGCTCAGGTGGATCGGTTCCTGCGCCTGCTGGGCATGCGCGACTATCGCCGTTATGCCATCGGCGATCGGTATCGCGATCTGCGCGATCAAATCGTCGCGGATCAAGGACAGGCCATCGAGGCGGCGCTCAAAACCCATGCATATTCGAAGCGCTCGAAGAAGGTTCGCGCCCGCATGACAGAGCTTGCCGGAAACGCCGCGGTTCTGCCGGCAACAATCGCCCCCAAGATCGATCCGATTCTGACGGGCGGGCTTCAGGCCCGTCATTGGAAGCTCGGTCTTCAGCAGGCTTCGGGAACGGTGTTCCGGTGGTGGCGCCTGTTGCAGAGCGAGGCATTGGCAGCCATTCGCCGCAAGAAGTCCTATGCGGGCTACACGATGGAGGAGTGCCGCTACATCGTCGGCCTGCTGTCCGATGCGACCGACCGCTTCTTCGACATGATGGACGGCAGGGTGCCGCTTCCCGTCAAGCTTGATGATGTGGACAAGATCCGCAATGCGCGCGGTCTCTGCATTCAGATGGTGCGTGCCGTACATGACGCCATGGGACACATGCCCCGCCGCGGTGAAAACCGCAGCGTCTGGTTTGACGAAAGCTGCTATACCTCGACCTACATTGAGGCGGAGGATCGCACGCTCATCGAACTGATGTCGCCTGTTCCCGGCAAGCACATCAGCCTCAAAATCAATGGACGAGTTCCGATCCGTGATTTCTGCCTCCGCAGAGGACACAAGGAGCGCGTGCGCTGCAGCCGCTCTGCAAAACCGACCATTCAAACCGTCAGAACGGAAGTCGGTCTGGAAATTCACGTGACGATTCCGCTCAAGTCGAAAGAGGTCAAGCTCGATCAATCGCTTCGTTCTCTGGCATCCTTCGAGACTGTCCGCGCTTCGGGCCGTCTTTCGAACACCTTGATGAGCAACTGGTTCGAGTCCGACCGCTATGAGTCGACCTACGACATGGCAGCCAACGAAACGACAGTGCGGCTCTTCGAGAATCCGAAACACCAGGGGCTCTCGCTCACGTTTGCGGGGGAACTCCCCTTCAGGGATCGCAAGATCACGAAAAAAGGCAGGCTTCAAGTTCTCAAGAGCAAGCACAAGCCACTGGTTCGGCTGAATCGATCGGCCGGCAGAACGACGTTGGACGTGCTCGGCAATCCCGTCGCGCCTGCTTGGGTGCAGCCCCCGTCGGAGTCGACCTTCGTACGCCTTCATCGCTGCCCGGTGAAGACGATGACGGGCACGTGCGGCAGCGAAGCCGGGCGGATGCCCTCCCGCTGGATCGGCGCCGGTGCCTACACGGTGACTTACGATGAAGCGAAGGATGAGACGATCGTGGCCGTGAATCGTCCGCGCGAAGGCATGGCGTTCACCGTCACGCTTGCCGGGCACGCACCGCTTCGCGAGATGGTGCGTCCGAGGATGGGCAAAACCTATGCACTCGCCCGACCGAAGAAGCCGTCCTTCCATGTGGTGTTCCCTTCGAAGAACACCGTTGCGCTCGAACTCATCCTGAATGTCGAAACGAAGCCTGTTGCCGAAGAAGAGGATTTCGAGAAGCCCGCGCGCGCAGACGTCGAGTCTTACGAGGGCGTCTATCCGGAGAAGGTGCAAACAAGCATCTGGTACATGCCGCAGCACTATTGCGCCACGCATGATGTCGTACGCGGCATGACCGAGATTCGCATTACGCCGCCCGACGGAGGACGTGCCTTCGCAATCGACATCGTGGGACACGACCACCTCGCGCAGTATCGACGCTTGGAAGACGGCACGGTTGAGGAAAAGGCCTGTCGCTGCAAGCCCGCCATTCAACTGGCCTTCGTTGGTCGCGATCCTGAGACGGGCGTTCGGCTCCTTGAGGTGCGCATGCAGGGGCGCATCCGTCCGAAGGATGTGGCCGACGGCGACGCGTCGCTTTCAGATCCGGATCTGGTTCGAGCCATGGCGTTCGACTTTGGCTACACCGAAGTCGCCTACGATGCGCTCGGCAACCGCTTCGGTGAAAAGTTGGGCGGCATTCTGAGCCGTTTTGCCGACTTTCTGCTGAAGGCCGACCGAGCCCGCAATCGATTCCGTGCGATGACGATGCCGCCGAGAGCTCAGCCGGACAAGCCCGTGCCCGCCTTCGACAAGGCGAAGGCCAGGCGCATCCGCCGCTGCAATCTCGGCGAGGCGACCTACAATCGACGTCTTCACGCCTTCCGGGAGGAATTCAAGAAGGAAGTGAACCGTGCGCTCAACGAGATGTTCGATCTGCATGCAGGTGCCGTCTTCATCATCGAAGCCTTCGGACTGGTCTTTCGCTATGCCGGCATCAGCAAATACTGGCGGCGTCGACTCTCGTCATGGGTTCGCGGCCTGCTTGCCGAACGCCTTGAATTCAAGGCGGCGGAACGCAGGGTGCGCCTGATCTACGTGCCGGCCGCTTATTCGAGCCAGTCGT
>CABUOH010000051.1 GCA_902493085.1 uncultured Sutterella sp.
GCTGACGCTCAAGGTGAGAAGCCACGACTTCACGACGCGCACGCGCTCCGTGACGGCCGAGATTCCGTACGATGCGACCGCCATGGCGCGTCTCGCGCAGGACGCCTGCGGGCTTCTTGCCGGCGGGGAGATGCCCAGGGGCGGCATACGCCTCCTGGGCCTCACCGTCGGGACGCCGGCGCAGAAGGCCGACGGACAGCCGTCGCTCTTTGACGGCATCGGGGACTAATTCAGGCGCTCGAAGAGGTTCCGGGGACCGAAGAGATCCCGGTACATCGGCCAGACGCAGGCCTGCGCGACCGTCGAGATGAGGATCGCAATGAGCGGCGTGACGTATGTGGCGGCGCCGCCGAGACCGGCGGCAAGACCCGCGCCGAGCGCGAGAAAGACAGCCGCGCTCGTGAGCAGCATCAACAGGAGGCCCGTCGTGAAGCAGGCCGAAAAGTTCTTCAGGATTCCGAAAAAGGAGTAGAAGAAGCTTTTGCCCACGCTCTGGCCCGCATCCGCAATGAGAAGCGGCGCAAAGGGCGTTGCCATGAAGAGCGGCGCATAGAGGACGAGGGCCGCCGCAACGCCTGCGGCCGGGAAGTGCGCCGCAACGCTCTCGGGGTCGATTGCGCCGTCGACGATCTTCCACTGGGCGATCTGGTCGGCGGAAAGAAGCTGAAAGACGAGCATGACGATCTCGAGCACGCCCGCGCTGATGAGGCCGACGGCGATGAGATGCAGGCGCATGCCGCTCTTTTTGAAGGCGGCAAGCAGCGGCGCATAGACGGGAAGACGGTCGGCGAGCGCCTCGCGGGCGGCAAAGCCCGTGAGCACGGCGCCGAACGGCATCCAGACGCCGGCGAGAATCGTGCCGACGATGGGAAGTCCGGAGAGCAGTCCGCTCACGAGAACGTAAAAGACGACGATGCCGACGAGCCCGAGGGGCCGGTTTTTGAGGGCGCGAACGCCCTCGCCGAACCAGCGCAGACCGTCGGCTGAATTGAATGCTTTTGCCATAAGTGCGTGATGTTACCAGCCGAGCTCGATGAATTTGGTCGTGCCGAGCGTGCTCTTGGAGTTGCCCGCGGGCGAGGAGTCGATCGGGCGATCGGCACGGTTCTCGATGCGGTAGGGAATCTGGGTCGAGCCCGGGGTCACGACGTATTCGGTGACGCGGTTGTTTTCGTCGCGAACGGCCTCGATCTTCGTTTGGCGATCAAACTTGGGCGGGACGTGGCCGTGCGCGCGGTCCTCGCGGGCCTTTTCCATGTCGGCCTTGCTCGGCAGAAGCGGGTTGGCTTCGTCGGGAGCCGGCCGTCGGGCGGCGGGAGCGGGTTGTTCAAGGGGCTTTTCGACCTTGACGTCGCCCGCATAGGGCGGCGGCGCGTCGTTGGGAGCCGATGGCGCCGCACAAAGGGCGGCTGAGAGCGTCAGAAGACAGAGGGCGGACAGGCAGTTTCTGGTTGTTGTCATGGCGAATCCTTTGCGTCGCACAAAGGCCTTGAGAAAGCCGCGGCGCGATGAAGGGCTTCAGGACCGGCGGATGCCGATGGCTGAAGCGGCCGCGCTGCGCCTGAGACCTCCTGAGGCGCACGGCGGCCCTGCCATTCAATTGTGCCACGACGCGGCGCTTGGAAGCGACACGCGAAGTGTGACCGCATGTACGGAGCCTGTTGCGGGCTACCCGTTGCGGGCCGGTCCGTTGCCGACGGCATTTTCGGCTATTCTTACGGCAGTCGAATTATTCGGTTCAACTTTCCCTCATTAAATAAAGGCAGCGCAGCTTCCGACATGTCCAAGATTCTTCTCATTGACGGCTCCAACTATCTTTTCCGCGCCTTTCACGGCCTTCCCGACCTTCGCACGAGCGCGGGCGAGCCTACGGGCGCCGTGCGCGGTTTTCTGGGCATGCTCGGCAAGGTCTGGGCGCTTGCCAAGCCCGATCATGCCGTCATCATCTTTGATGCGCCTGGGAAGAACTTTCGCCACGAGATGTTCCCCGAATACAAGAGCAACCGTCCGCCGATGCCCGATGACCTGCGCGTGCAGATCGAGCCGCTTCAGGGCATCCTGAGGGATCTGGGCTGGCCGGTCTTTTCGGTGCCGGGCGTCGAGGCCGACGACGTGATTGCGACCATTGCCGAAAAGGCGCGCGCCGCGGGCATGAAGAGCATCATCGCCACGGGCGACAAGGACATGGCCCAGCTCGTGGACGACGACATCGTGCTCATCAACACGATGAACGTGAAGTTCTACGACCGCGAGGGCGTCATTGAAAAGTACGGCGTTCCGCCCGAGCGCATCGTCGACTATCTCTCCCTCATGGGCGACAAGGTGGACAACGTGCCGGGCATTGAGAAGTGCGGTCCCAAGACGGCCGCCAAGTGGATTGCCGAGTACGGCGACCTCGAGGGCGTCAAGGCCCACGCGGGGGAAGTGAAGGGCAAGGCCGGCGAATACCTGCGTGCGGGGCTCGCCTTTCTTGACGATGCAAGGCGTCTGACCACGATCTGCCGAACGGTCGATCTGCCCGAAGGCTGCACGCCCGAGGCGCTCGTCGTCAAGCCTGCGGATCCCGAGGCCGTCGCCGGATTCTGCCGCCGCTGGGAGATGTCTTTGACGACCATGAAGCGCGCGGCCCCTTCGGGCATTGCGCCCGCAAAGGCGGCTGAAGCGCCGGCACCCGCCCCGGACGACCTCGGCGGGCTCTTTTCCCGTGAGGCGTTTGCGGCCGAGGCGCTTGCCGCGAAGCCTGCGGCCAAGCCCGAAGCCCCCAAGAAGACGCCGGCCGCTGCGCCCGTCATGCCGGTGAGCTTTTCGCCGTCGCTTGCCGACCGGCCCGACGAGCTTCCCGTGACGGAAGTCGCCGACCGCATGCAGCTCGAGCTTTTCGCGGGACGCCTGCTGGACGAAAAGCGCGTCATGCCCGTTGCGCTCACGATGCTCTGGGACGGCGACGCGCGCCATGCCGAGCCTGCCGCGCTCGGCGTCGCGCTTTCCGTGAAGGACGTCCACGTGATCCGCTTCGGCGAGGCGCTTCCCTGCGCGCACGTCATGGACGTGATGCGGGCCTGGCTCGAGGGCGATGCGCCCAAGGTCGCGCACGACGCCAAGACGCTCGCGCACGCCTTTCTCGCGCAGGGCGTGAGGCTCGGCGGCACGCTCCACGACACGATGCTGATGAGCTACGTGCTCGAAGCACACCTGAAGCACGACCTGCCGCTTCTCGCCGCCCGTTCGCTCTCGCGTGCGATTCCCGTTCGCGAAAGCGTCATCGGCAAGGGGGCGAAGGCCATTGCGGCGAAGGATGCGGATCCGAAGGCCGTCGTGGAACTTTTGGGCGAAGAGGCGGCGGCGATTAGGGCGCTCCACGCCGTGCTGATGACGAGGCTCGACCTTGAGGACGGCCTGATGGCGATTTACGAGACGCTCGAGCAGCCCTTGATCGGCGTGCTCGGACGCATGGAGGAGGCGGGCGTTGCGCTTGACGACTTCAGGCTCTCGCAGCAGTCCGAAGCGCTCACGGCGCGCATCGACGCGCTGGCGGCGGACGCCTACAAGGCGGCGGGCCGCGAATTCAATCTGGCAAGCCCCAAGCAGCTCGCCGAAGTGCTCTTCACCGAGCTCGGCCTTCCCGCCAAGAAGAAGACGAGTTCGGGCACGCCCTCGACCGACGAGGAGGTGCTCACGGAACTCGCCCTCGACTATCCGCTTCCCAAGCTCATTCTTGAACACAGGCGACTCACGAAGCTCAAGAGCACCTATCTCGACAAGCTTCCCCGCATGGTCGATCCGAAGGACGGCCGCGTGCACACGACTTTCGGACAGGCCGTCGCGGTGACGGGGCGGCTTGCGAGCTCGGATCCCAATCTGCAGAACATTCCGGTTCGAACCGAAGAAGGCCGCGCCGTTCGCGAGGCGTTCGTCGCGGAATCTGGCAATGTGATCATTTCGGCCGACTATTCTCAGATCGAGCTTCGCATCATGGCGCATCTCTCGCAGGACCGAGGCCTTCTCGAGGCCTTCGGCCGCGGAGAGGACATTCACCGCGCGACGGCGGCCGAAGTGTTCGGCCGAAAGCCCGAAGAGGTGACGGCCGACGAGCGCCGCATGGCCAAGGTCATCAACTTCGGCCTCATCTACGGGATGAGCGCCTTCGGGCTCGCTCAGAATCTCGGCATCGAGCGCCGCATGGCCGCGCACTACATCGACGAGTACTTCGCGCGCTATCCCGGCGTGCGCGCCTACATGGAGGCCAAGCGCGCCGAGGCGCACGAAAGGGGCTACGTCGAGACGGCCTTCGGGCGGCGCCTGTGGATTCCCGAAATCGCCAGTTCGCGCAAGCCCGTTCAGTCCGCGGCTGAACGCGCCGCCATCAACGCGCCCATGCAGGGCACGGCGGCGGACCTCATCAAAAAGGCCATGATCGCAGTCGACGCCTGGCTCAGGCGCGAGGGCCTTCGCACGAAGCTCGTGCTTCAGGTGCACGACGAACTGATTCTAGAGGCGCCCGCCGACGAGGCCGAACTTGTCAAGCGGACGGTGCCCGAGCTGATGGCGGGCGTCGCTTCGCTTTCCGTGCCGCTCGTCGCCGAGGTCGGCATGGGCGACAGCTGGGGCGCCGCTCACTGAGCGGGAAGGCCCGAACGGAAGAGACGAAAAAAGGGGAGGACCGCGCGGGCGGTCCTCCCCTTTTTGCTAGACGGGCTGAAAGCGGGCGCTTATCGGCAGACGCCCGGCGCTTCGGGCACGAGCGTCATGACGGCGTTGCGTTCGGCGTCAAGGAGCTTCACCTTGTCGCCCTCGGTCTCGACGTAGACGGTCTTGCCGAGATTGGCGAGGAAGGCGTCCTCCATCTTCATGATTTCCGGACCGCACATGCGGCGCGTGGCGCCGAGCTGCGAGAGGTCGAGCTTGTCGCCCTGGAGCGTCCAGCCGCCCACGAGCAGGTTGCAGCCGGCGTTGCCGGACACCTTGCCGTCGGCGCCGAACGTGATGGAAGAGGGCACTTCGCACTCTTCGGTGGCGCCGTCGGCCCACATCAGGGTGCGGCCGGCGAGGTCAACGTTCTGGGGACCGGTAACGGCGGTGCAGGCGGTGAGCGCAAGGGCACAGGGAACGAGCGCGGCGGCGTGGCGCAGCTTCATGACGATTTCTCCTTCATATGATGCGGCCGGGACTTGACCGCGACAGCCAAACCATAACATATTGGGAGCATGGACCGACGTGTGCGTCTGTATCAGAGCGTGTCGTGTTTAGGGCGGGATGAGGCGCGTCTTTCGTGCCTGTTCTTTGCCTTAGGGCAAAGAGCCGGCACACGCTTGCGCATCGGAAAGGCGCAAAATGTGAATCCATGAGACACGCCCGCGCATGCATCCCTCGAGGGGATTCCGGAGGAGTCCTCGAGCTGCGCCGGCACATCCAGGTCCAATCATGCATCCACGCGGCGGCGCAGAAGCATCCCGCCCGCAAAGGAGACGAAAAAATGTTCAAGTCCTCTCTGGCGGCCCTTGTGCTTGCCCTTGCCCTGAGCGGCGCCCAGGCCGAAGTGACTGCCCGTCATGCCTATGTGAGCTTTGAGACGGTGGCCGCCGCTCAGAAGAACGCCCGCGCCGATGAACTCGTCAACTTCAGAGGCCGCATTACGGCGGAGCCCGAACACGGCGTCTTTCTCTTTGAGGACGGAACGGGCACCGTGCGCGTTGAGATTTCGAACGAGGTTCGCGCGGGGCTCACCCTGAGGAGGGACGTTCGCTACGAGGTCTTCGGCCGCGCCGTGCGCCTGCCGTTCGAGGCGCTGCGGGTGCAGGCCGAGTCGATCACCCCGATTTCGGGCAAGTAGCCTTTCGATTCCATCAAGAAAAACCCCGGCAGCCTGCAGCTGCCGGGGTTTTTCAGATCCGTTCAAAAGGATTCTGTTTCCTTATTCCGCACCCTCGACGTAGGGTTCGGAATTGAGGTCGCCCTCCATCTTGGTGACGACGACGGCGGCGGCCACGTCGCCGACCACGTTGATGGACGTGCGGATCATGTCGAGAATACGGTCGACGCCGGCGATGAGCGCCACGGCTTCGAGCGGAATGCCGACCTGCGTGAAGATGATCGTCGTCATGATGAGGCCCGCACCCGGGACGCCGGCGGTGCCGACGGCGGCGAGCACGCCCATCAGAACGATGGTGAGCTGGTCGGCCATCGTGAGCGGCAAACCGTAGACTTCAGCGGCGAAGATCGAGCAGACGCCCATGTAGATGGCCGTGCCGTTCATGTTGATCGTGTTGCCGAGCGGAATCGAGAAGGAGGAGATCGCCTTCGTGGAGCCGAGCTTGCGGGCGGCGTTGAGGTTGGCCGGCAGGGCGGCGGCGGACGAGCAGGTCGTGAAGGCGACGAGCCACGGTTCGAAGATGCCCTTGAGGAAGGTCATGATCGGTATGCCTGTCGCGATGCGCACGAGCGGCAGCAGGATCATACCGACGAACACGACGGTCGCGAGGAAGGCCGTGAGAATGAGGGCGCCGAGCGGAAGCAGGACGGCGAGGCCGTGACGGCTGACCGTGAACGAGATGAGGCCGAAGACGCCGATCGGGGCGTAAAGCATGACCATGTGGGTGACGCGGATCATCACGTCGCCGACGATTTCGAAGAAGTGAAGCACGGGCTTGCCGCGTTCACCAAGGCCGGAGAGGGCGAAGCCGAAGATCACCGCGAAGAAGATGATCTGAAGCATGGAGCCTTCGGCCATGGCCTGCATGGGGTTGATCGGGACGATGGCGAGCAGCGTCTTGACGAGCGGGGGCGCCACGACTTCCTTGGCCTGAAGGCCTTCGGTGGAGAGGTCAAGGCCCATGCCCGGCTGGATGATGCCTGCAAAGAGCAGGCCGCAGGCCACGGCGATGCCGGTCGTCACGGCATAGACGAGAAGCACCTTGACGGCGACTCGGCCGAGCTTGGATGTGTCGGAAATGCCGGCGGCGCCGGCAATGATCGTTGCCAGAACGAGCGGAACGACCACCATTCGGATCAGACGAATGAAGAGGTCGCCGAGCGGCTGAAGCCACGTCTGGGCGAAGGAGGAATCAACGAGCGCGCCGACTACGATACCGAGCGCGAGCCCGATCATCATCTGCCAGGCCAGACTGATTTTTATTTTGGAGGACATAATCTCCACCCCTAGCTGTTGTTTACTCTTATCTAGCCGCAGCACGGTTGGAAGGCGGGTGCGGCGTGGACGGGATTGTCGCTCCCGCCTTGATTCGATTCTATTC
>CABUOH010000052.1 GCA_902493085.1 uncultured Sutterella sp.
GCATCGGCATGGCCGTCATCTTCCGCGGCTGCGTCCGCGCCGGCCTCTGCGACCCGCAGGCCCTGCCGGTCCTCGACCGTCTTTTGGCGAAATTCGGCCTCACGAACCTCTGCCCGTACGACGAAGAGGCGCTCCTTGAAGCCGCCCGCTCCGACAAGAAATCCTCGGGCAAAACCATCACGCTCATTCTTCCCGAGGCCTTCGGCCGGTGCCGCGCCGAGAAGGCCTCCTTCGAGAAGCTTCGCGAGCTCATTCAACTCGGACTCAATCCTTGACCATGATCGCCACTGTTCAAAAGGGATGCCTTTCGGGCGAAATTCCCGCCATTGCCTCCAAGTCCTATGCGCACCGGCTTCTCATGGCCGCCGCGCTCGCCGACCGTCCGACGACGGTGCGCTGCGCAACCGTTTCGGACGACATTCTCGCCACCGCACGCGTTCTCACCGCCATGGGCGCTTCGGTCGAGCGCACGGACGAGGGCTTCGTCGTCGAGCCGATCTCGACCCGTCCCGTCGGGCCGACGCTCGACTGCGGCGAATCGGGCACGACCGAACGCTTCATTCTCCCGATCGCCTGCGCGCTCGGGCTCGACGCAGCCGTCACGGGTTGCGGCCGCCTGCCCGAGCGTCCGCTCTCCCCGCTCTACGAAGAACTCCAGGCCCACGGCATAGACCTGTCGCCTCAGGGCGTCTTTCCGCTTCACGCCCGGGGCAGGCTTCCGGCGGGCGACTACAGCCTTGCGGCCGACGTCTCCTCGCAGTTCATCGGCGGCCTTCTCTTCGCGCTCTCGGTCGTCCCCGGCAAAAGCACGCTCACGCTCACGGGCCGCATCGAATCGGCCCCCTACATCGACATGACGCTCGACGTGCTTGCGCTATTCGGCGCATCGATCGCGCGCACGGCCGACGGCCGCCGCTTCGAGATCGAGGGACGGACGCGCCTTTCGAGTCCCGGCGCCGCAGCCGTCGAAGGCGACTGGTCAAACGCCGCCTTCTGGCTCTGCGCGGGCGCGCTCGGCCGAGGCGTCACGCTCACGGGCCTGCGCGCGGATTCCCGCCAGGGGGACCGAGCGGTCGCGGACATACTCAAAGCCTTCGGCGCCGACGTGTCGCTGACGGAGGACGCCGTGACGGTCCGCCCGGGCACGATGAACGGCATGACGGTTGATGCGGCCCAGATTCCGGACCTTGTGCCGGTGCTCGCCGTCGTCGCCGCCTTTGCCGCGGGCGAGACGCGCTTTCTCAACGCAGGCCGGCTTCTCATCAAGGAAAGCGACCGTCTGACGACGACCCGCGAGCTTCTCGAGCGGCTCGGCGCCGACGTCGAGGAGCTCCCCGACGGCCTCGTCGTTCGCGGACGCGGGACGCTTGCGGGCGGCGAATGCGAGGGCGCGAACGACCACCGCATCGTGATGTCCGCAGCCGTCGCCGGCGCACGCACGCAGCACCCCGTGGTCATCCGCGGCGCGCAGGCCGTGCGCAAATCCTATCCCGGCTTTTTCGACGACTTCGCCCGTCTCGGCGGACTTGTTTTTCTTGAGGACTGAGCATGAGCTACTTCGGCAGAAACATTCGCACGGCCGTCTTCGGCCAGAGCCACGCGGCGGCCATCGGCGTGACGATCGACGGGCTGCCCGCGGGCGAAGCCCTCGACATGGCCGAGCTTGGGGCCTTCATGGCCCGGCGCGCGCCCGGACAAAACCGCATGACGACCCAGCGCCGGGAGGCCGACAAGCCGGAAGTGCTTTGCGGCGTGCTCGACGGCCGCACCTGCGGCGCGCCGCTCACGGCCGTCATCCGCAACGGCGACACGCGCTCCAAGGACTACGCGGCGATTGCAGACCTTCCTCGTCCCTCTCACGCAGACTGGCCCGCCCACGTCAAGTACGGCGGCTGGCAGGACGTTCGCGGAGGCGGCGCCTTCTCGGCGCGCCTCACCGCGCCGCTTTGCATCGCGGGCGGCATCGCCCTGCAGATTCTCGCCCGACGCGGCATCCGCATTGCGGCGCACGTCCGCTCCATAGGCGATGCCCAAGACCGCCCCTTCAATCCGATGGGCGAATCGCCCGAAACGATCGAGGCGAGTCTCTCGCGCGCACCGGTCGCTCTGTCGGATGAAGCTTCGGCCGCCATGGCGGCCGAGATTGAGGCCGCGCGAAAGGCCGCCGACAGCATCGGCGGCACGGTCGAATGCATGATTTCGGGACTTCCCGTCGGCCTCGGCGGACCGCTCTTCGAAGGACTTGACGGGCGCATCGCGCAGGCCGTCTTTGCCGTGCCCGCCGTCAAGGGCGTCGAATTCGGCGCGGGCTTTGACGCGGCGCGGCTTCGCGGATCGGAAAACAACGACCCGTACGGCATGCGCGACGGCGTCGTGACGCCGCTCGCCAATCGTGCGGGCGGCATCGCGGGCGGCATGACGACGGGCCTGCCCGTGCTCTTTTGCACCGCCCTCAAGCCCACGCCCTCGATCGGCCAAGCGCAGCGGACGGTTTCGCTCAAGGGCGACTGCGACGCGGAACTCAGGATCACGGGCCGGCACGATCCCTGCGTGGTCGTCCGGGCCGTTCCCGTCATTGAAGCGGTTGCGGCCCTCGTGGTGCTCGACGCGCTTCTCGACGCGCCCGCGCGCCTTTCCGACACGCCGCCCAAAACGCCGCCGGCCTCAGCCTGAGCCACCCGACCACCTTTTCGCACACGAACCTTTACCGTCCCGACACACCATGACGACGCAGCAGCGATTCGGCCTGATCGGCGCCAAGCTCGGTCACAGCCTCTCTCCCGAGATCCACGCCAAACTAGGCGACTACCGCTACGATCTGATCGAGCTCGACGAGAACGAACTCGGTCCCTTTTTGGAAAACGGCGCCTTTCAAGGCCTCAACGTCACCATTCCTTATAAAAAAGCCGTCATTCCCCACTGCACGGCGCTCACGCCCCGGGCTGAGGCGATCGGCTCCGTCAATACGCTCGTGAGGCTGCCCGACGGCGGCCTTCTCGGCGACAACACTGATTATGCGGGCTTCGCCTGGATGATCGAACGCGCAGGCCTTTCGGTCGCAGGAAAAAAGTGCCTCGTGCTGGGCTCGGGCGGCGCTTCGCTCACCGTTCGCGCCGTGCTCCGAGATCTGGGCGCGGGCGAAGTGACGGTCGTCTCTCGAACGGGACCCGACCATTACGGCAACCTCGAGAAGCACGCCGGCACCCAGCTGATCGTCAACACGACCCCCGTGGGCATGTTCCCCAAGTGCGACGCTTCGCCCCTTGAGACGCTCGACATCTTCCCGAAGCTCGAAGGCGTGCTCGACATCATCTACAACCCCGCCGAAACCGACCTCATGCGGCTCGCCCGCCGCCGGGGACTGCCGGCCGAAAACGGGCTCGGCATGCTCGTGATGCAGGCCAAGGCCGCGGCCGAACGCTTTCTCGGCCGAACGATTCCCGATGCGGCCGCCGACGACATTCTGAAGGAGATGCAGCTGCAGTTTTCCAATCTGGTCCTCGTCGGCATGCCCGGGAGCGGCAAGACGACGATTGGCCGACGGCTTGCCGAACGGCTGCGCCGCCCCTTCGTCGACGTCGACGAACTCATCGTCCAAAGGACCGGACGGTCGATTCCGGACATCTTCGCGCAGGACGGCGAAGCCCGATTCCGCGATCTTGAGTCCGAGGTCATCGAAGAGCTCTCCGCCTCTCACGGCCTTGTGGTCGCCACGGGCGGCGGTTCGGTGCTGCGAGAACGCAATCGGGCGCTCCTGCGCCGCAACGGCCTCATCATCTGGCTCAACCGCCCCCTTTCGGACCTGCCGTCCGACGGCCGCCCGCTCTCGCTCGCGCGCGGCGTTGCAGCCATTTTTGAAGAGCGCGAACCCATCTACCGCGCCTTTGCCGACCGCATCGTCGTCTCCCATTCGATTGAGGAAGCCGTCGGACAAATTCTTGGAGAACAATCGTGAAGCTTCTGATCATCAACGGCCCCAACATCAATTTTCTGGGCATTCGCGAACCGGCCATCTACGGCAGCACGACCTACAAGGACCTGTGCGGAATGCTCGAGGGTTGGTGCGCCGATGCCGGCGCCTCGTGCGAGCTTTTCCAGTCCAACCATGAGGGCGCCATCGTCGACCGCATCCAGCAGGCGTGGTTCGACGGCGTCGACGGCATCGTGATGAATCCCGCCGCCTACACGCACACGAGCGTTGCCATCCTCGACGCCCTGAAGGCGACGGCCATTCCGACGGTTGAGGTGCACATCTCCGACGTCTCCGTGCGGGAGGCGTTTCGCCATCACTCCTACGTATCGCTCGCCGCCAAGCACACGATCATCGGACACGGCATCGACGGCTACCGCGAAGGGATCGAATGGCTCACACAACATCTCAAATCGAAGGCGTGACCGGCTTTGAGCTGCGCGGGATTTCGTGCAAAACGGCCGCCTGAAAGCGGCCGTTTCCCACTGCCCGCACCGGCTGCCGCCTCGGTTCTCAGGCGCATCACCTTCGCAACTCCGCCGCTTCCTGAACACAAGGCCAAGTACCTGCGGGACGTTCGGACAGAGCGTTCGGACAGAGTGCAAAAGCGCACCGAGGTTAGAATTAGGTTTGGCATGCGCCGCAATAACTTGCGCTCCTGACAGTCACTCACGAGGACCGACTCCTTCGTTTCGGAGTCGGCCTTGTCAAATTCATCTGCGAGAAAGTCGGCACAACCTTCAGAGTTGTGGAAACAAAGCCTTCGGAATCATTTGAGGCAGAGTTGCCACCGGGACGTAATTACTTTGATGACAGTCTTTTGTGCCCGATTATACGCAAGAAGAGCACAGAAAAGCGGTAATGGCTTGGACCATAGGCACTTTAACGGCTCACTTATCGTAAGGGTAATTACCGAGCAATGTGAGGGGGACGCCCTTTTTTCGAAATGGTGCTAGGCTATTTCCACGTTCACAGCCCAAGCCGAAAAAAGATGCTTTTGACGAACTTTCAGAACTTTGCCTCACTCCACGCCGTTCCGGTAGCGCAAATCCGGGCCATGGAGGCATGCCCGCTCCCGACCGAGCCCGTCAGGTGCGTCATCAGAGAGTTGGACGTATCGAAATTGACGCCGGACCAGTTGACTCAGCTCAACGAGCTCATCGACGGCTACAACAAGGATCTCGCCTTCCTGATGGAGGAGCTGCACAAGCGCGCCAACCGCCGCTACTGCCATGGCAAAAATTTCATTAAATGGCGTGGGCTTCTTCGTGCTGCGTTCGCAGTCGCTCATGCAGCGCTGCCGCCTGGGCAGCAGAAGACGCACTTTCTGTCCAAGGGCGGCTTGCAGGGGAAGGTGTGGAAGACTGCGCTTGAGGATGCCTGCTCAGCCATAGACCGTTACTGGCGTGCAATTCAGGTTGACGTCTACTGCGAGCTCCGGGACAAGGAGTTCTACTCCAAACTGAATGATGCGGAAAAGTACTACGTCGGCTGCCTTCTCAACAATACCGGTCCTCTGTTCTTCGACATGCTCGATGGCAAGACGCCCAAGCCGGCTCTCCCGAACAGACTCAAGGGCAAGCTCTCGGATCCCCGCAACCTTTGTCGAAAGGTGCGCGCTACGGTGCGCCGGCGTTCGCGTCGCCTGCCGAGGCATGGCGCCGACCGGTCCTGCTCGTTGACAACCGAGTGCTACAGCGTGACGCAGGATTCGCAAGGCAATCAGATGATTTCAGTCATCACGAATACGCCTGGAAAGCGACTCCTAATCCCGGTCAAGGGCAAGGGCCGGATCGGCAGAACGATCAAGATCGTCAGAGACAACGGAAAGTTCTACCTGCACATCCCGCAGAAGACGTCGGTCGTGCAGTTCGGGCATATTCCGCACGCACCTCTGGCCGCGGGCAAGGCAACGCTCCACTGCACGGCGCTCGACATGGGATACACCGAAGTCTTCACGGACGACGCCGGCAACTTCTATGGGACCGAACTCGGGAAGACGCTTGATGCCATCGGACGGAAGTTGGATGAGGTCTACCGTGAACGCAATCGGTGGCATGCGCGGTATCGCAATGCGAAGGATAACAAAACGAAGCTGAACATCCTGAGGTTCAACCTAGGCCGCAAGAAGCTCGATGCGTTCGAAACGCGCGCCCGAGCCAGAGTGGACTGCCTTGTCAACAAGGCCATCAACGACATCATGGAAAAGCGTCCCTCAAGCGTGTATTTGATCGAGCGCTTTGGACGGCAGTTTAATTTTGCAGGGTTGTCGAAGAAGACCAAACGGAGACTGTCGGGTTGGGTGCGCGGCACCATTGATGAGCGATTCCTCTTCAAGGCGTCCATTCATGGCGCGAAGGTGGTCTATGTTCCCGCAAGCTACTCCTCGAGGCGCTGCCCCGTTTGCGGGTACGTTCACAAAACGAACCGCAACGGAGACTCGTTCGTCTGCAAGGACTGCGGGCATCGTGCTCAGGCCGACGGCAATGCCGCGCTCAACCTGCTTCTGGCTGCGCACGACAAGGGCATTACGAAATTCATGTCGAAGGGCGAGGTCAACACCGTGTACCGAAACGAATACGTCAAGGAATGCAAGCGTAGGGGCACGCAGCCCAAGGAGGCTTGATGAATATGGTTTGGAAGAAGACAGCTGACATTCCGCCGTAACGGGCGGATGAACGAACAGGCTCAAGAACGCTGAATCAGCGGAAAGGGCGGCTTGGGGTCAAGTCGCAGTTTCGTTGCAGCAAATGCCCGGCAGGGACGCCGGCGAAGGCTGAAGACTCAATAGGAGGGTTTCGGATGCCGAGTCGGAAAGGAGCTCAAGACGCGTGGTGTGTGGTGCACCGTGTGGAGTGAGTGGATGCGTCGGGCTAGTTGAAAAAGCGTTCTTTTGATCAATCAGGCGTCCTTGGAGAAGGCTTGAAGAAGCTTTACCGTTCCGGCGCCGACTTCTTTAACACCTGAAGTGTTAAAAAGCGCAAAATGCTCCGAACATGTGGGCCTGGATCGTTGGAGAAGAGGATTTACGTCTGATTTATCGGAACTGTTGTTTGTGAGAGGTTTGGCGATCTGAATTTCTCATGAGCGCCAGGGACGGTAGATTCGGTAGGTTCTTATGAACGGTCCATACCGCCCAATGGGCGTTCGGGAAGCGTACAGTTGGAAAGTGAGCAGGGAAATCGTGCCGGCCGCCTTGGGAGGCGACGGCAAAACCGAGCGATGGAT